>JAITJU010000288.1 GCA_031278735.1 Zoogloeaceae bacterium | reverse complement strand
AGAAGTTCTTGCCGACAGCCGCGCTGGCGGGCGTTTTTGTACTGGCGATCGGCATTGCGCTGTTTGCCGTCTTCGCAGGCAAGGAGGAAACGCCAGAAGCGCCAAACGTCGCGCCCTCCACGGCAGAACCCGCGCCATCCGCTGCGGCGCCGACAGCGCCGACATCCCCCGCGACGGCTTCCACAACTGCCCCCGCCGCGCATCCCGCGGCTACCCCCGCAGCGCCGCCCATAGCCGCAGCGCCTCCGCCCCCACCCCCGAAAAAAGCCGCTGCGCCGTCGGCGCCCGCGGCAGCAGCGGAACCCGCTCCGCCGCCCAAAACCTGCGACGGGGTTTCCGGTTTTTCCATCCTGCTCTGCCGCGCCGAAGGCCCGCAACGCTTCTGGCGCTGCGCCCCGGATGGCGTGAACTGGGACAACGATATTCCCGGATGTCAGCGCGACACCGGCAATCGCAACCGCATCTACTGAAGTAAATACGGAGCAAGCGTCAAAAGCGAGGTTTTTTGGCCCCGCGACAATCCAGAGGCCGCGCGGTCGCTTTTGATGATTTGATCCGCGTTTTCCCAATCAGAGAACGACTGCTTGAGGCGCGCCTCGTTTTTCCCGCAAGGGCAGGGAAAGGGAAATGCCAAATGGATTGCCTGCCGTTTTTTGCCGCAGGCGCTGACTTCCCTCCTCCGCTCCCTGTCCGCTAATCCTGAATTCACTTCAAATATCCTTGCTATCTCTTTATTTATATTAAAGTTTCCTCCTGATTTGCCGCAATATTTGTTAAAATGAAAAGTCACATACGGGATCGGGATGAGGAGGACGGGGATCATGGGAAAAAGGTTCGTTTGCGCGCTGTTTGCCGTCATGCTGTTTTTGCCGCTTTGGGAGGGCGCGTCTTCCGTTGCGTTTGCCTCGGAGCGGGGAAAGGTTGCGCCGCAGCATGGCAAGGTGATGGCGTCCAATGTCGGCAAATGGTACGTCAAGCGCAACCGGGCGCGCGCGGAGGATGAGCGCCGCCTTGCGCTGGGTTCGGCCTCCGCGCTGGTGATTGACCAGACGACTGGCGCCGCCCTGCTGGAAAAGCAGGCGGACGTGGTGGCGCCAATAGCCTCCATTTCCAAGCTGATGATGGCGATGGTGACGCTGGATGCCGGTCTGGACATGGAAGAAGTCATCTACATCGACGCGGAAGATGCGAGCAGCCCACGCAATGTGCGTTCGCGTCTGCCGGTGGGCGTCAGCATGACGCGCGACACTGCCCTGCTGCTGGCGCTGATGTCTTCGGAAAACCGCGCCGCCAACGCGTTGGGGCGGAATTATCCGGGCGGAATGGAGGCTTTCGTTCGCGCCATGAACCGCAAGGCGCGCTCGCTGGGTCTGGAATACACCCGCTTCGCGGAGCCGACCGGGCTTTCTCCCAACAATGTTTCAACGGCGCGTGACTTGGCGTATCTGGTGATGGCGGCGCATCAATATCCGAAAATCCGCGAGTATTCCACCATGGCGAGCGTCAGCATCAACATGGGCGAGCGTGTGCTGGAATTCGTGAATACCAACGCGCTCGTCAATAATCCGCAATGGCGAATCGGTCTTTCCAAGACCGGGTATCTTTCCGCCGCCGGGCGCTGTTTGGTGATGCAGGCCTGGGTGGCGGGCAGGCCCGTGGTCATGGTGTTTCTGGATTCCAACGGGAAAATGACCCGCGTGGGCGACGCCAACCGCATCAAGCGATGGATGGAAGACGAAGCCGCGCCCCGGGGCACGTGATGGCGGTTCCCTTGCATGCCTTTACCGCGGACGCGCCGCCGGTTCTGCCCTGCTGGATTCATGGACGCGCCTTCATCAGCCTGAATCAGCGATTCGTGGAAGTCCGGGATCGGAACGGCAAAGTCCTGCGCCGGACGCCGCGCTGCGGCAAGGACGAAATCGCGGAAGCCCAGGCCAGCGCCAGGGCGGCATTGCCGGTCTGGGCGGCGAAATCCGCGCGCGAACGGCATGAATTCCTCGCGCGCTGGGGCAATGCGCTGGAAAGCCATGCCGCGCACTTTGCCCGTCTGCTCCGCGAGGAAACGCGCAAGAGCGAAGCCGCCGCGGAAAAGGAAGTCGCCGCCAGCGTCGCCGTCCTGCGAACGCCCGCGCATCCTTGCCCCGATTCTTGCCTCGACGCGGGCCGGATCGTCTCCCGCGCCTGGGGCCGACGCCGCCCGCTTGCCGACGCCGCCCGCCTGTTCGCGCCGATTCTGGCGGCGGGAAGCGTCATCATTGCCAACCCCTGCGCCAGCGCGCCCAGCGCCGCCTTCGCCCTGTGCGAGCTTTCCGCCCGAATCGGCCTCCCGCCCGGCGTCGTCAACCTGGTTTTCGCGGATCGAAAGACAGTGGACAAAGGACAGGAAAGTTAGCGGTCGCTCTGGCGCAAAGAACGGACAAACTCCACGGGCAGGGAAGGGCGGCAAACGGGCGGGCAAATCCATGTGTTCATGACGACGGGCGGCGCAATCGCCCCATGTATCGCGGTTTTCCGCCCTCTCTGTTTTCTGGAGAGTCGTTACAAAAAAATATACATACATCCATGAACGTATATATACTGCCGTCTTTCCCCAGACCTCACGCTTATGGAGTTGCGCGCCATGTTTACGAACAATAAAAAATCCGCATCGGGCAAAAAATTGCTTGCCCTTACCGCGATATTCCTGATGCTGGCGAGTTGTTCCGCGCCGGAGGCGTCGCCGGAAGGCGCGCAGACATCCTTGTGGCAGGGTCTGTTGATTCGCGTCGGCCTCAAATCGCCGCCGCCGCCTTCTTTTCCGCCGCTGCCGGTGACGGTTCTAGAGGTTGCGCCGCGCGACATTCCCTACACGCTCGAAGTCATGGCGCAGACCGAGGGCGCCAAGGAAGCCCAGGTGCGGGCGCGGGTGGGCGGCATCCTGACGCGGCAGCTCTATGTGGAAGGTGAGCCGGTCAAGGCCGGGCAGCCCCTCTTCCAGATCGACCGCGCGCCCTATGAAATCGCGCTGGCGGAAGCCAGGGCGCGCGCCGAGCAGACGGCGCGGGAACGGGGCCGCATGGCGCAGCTTCTGCCGCTCCAGGGCGTGAGCAAGAAGGAGTTCGACGACGCCGAGAGCGCCGACAAGCTCGCCCAGGCCGCCTTGAAACAGGCGGAACTGAACCTTTCCTGGACCACCGTCGCCGCGCCGGTTTCCGGCATTTCCGGCCGGGCGGACAAATCCGTCGGCAACCTCATCACCGTCGGAACGGACAGTCTTCTCACCACCGTTTACCAGAACGATCCCATCTGGGCGCGCTTTTCGCTGGCGGAAAACGAAATCGCCAGGCTGCCGGGCGGCAAGCTGACCACCCGGACGCTCACCGGCGTGGAACTCATTCTCCCGGACGGCTCCGCGTATCCTGGGAAGGGCAAGCTGAATTTCCTCGCCTCCTCCATTGACACGGTGTTGGGCACGCGCCAGTTGCGGGCGGAATTTCCCAACGCGGAAGACGTTCTCCTGCCCGGCCAGTTCGCGCGCGTGCGGCTTTTCGCGGGCGAGCGCAAGGGCGTCTATCTCGTGCCCCAGACCGCCGTCATCCAGAGCGTCCAGGGCGACATGCTGATGATCGCCGACGCCGAGAACAAGGTCGCGCCGCGTCCGGTGCAACTGGGCGACTGGTTCGGCAAGGACTGGATCATCCTTTCCGGCCTGAATTCCGGCGACCGGGTGATCGTCGACAACATCCTGAAGCTCAGACCCGGCATGCCCGTCGCCCCGCATGCGCCGCAAGCCCCCAACGCGCCCGCGCAGTCCGCGCAGCCCGCGGCGGCGCGGTAAGGGGCGCGTCATGGCGAAAAAATCCTATTTCTTCATCGACCGTCCCGTTTTTTCCGCGGTCATTTCCATTGTCATCGTCATCGCCGGGCTGGTTGCGGCGAATGTGCTGCCGGTGGCGATGTATCCGCAGATCGCGCCGCCGACCATCGTCGTCGTCGCCAATTATCCGGGCGCTTCCGCCGAAACCCTGGCGCGCACCGTGGCCGCGCCGATTGAGGAACAGTTGAACGGCATCGACGATCTGACCTATTTCAATTCCTCGGCGACGGCGGACGGGCAGGTGACGATCACGATCACCTTCCGCGTCGGCTCGGACGCGAACATGGCGCTCATCAACGTAAACAACCGCGTGAGCATCGCCGAGCCGCGCCTGCCGGAAGAAGTGCGCCGCAATGGCGTGGTGGTCTACAAGCGTTCCACCGACATCCTGAAGGTCTTCGGGGTCTATTCCGGCGAGCACAGCCGCCTTTTCCTTTCCAATTACGTCAGCATCAACATGCTGGATGATCTGAAGCGTCTGCCGGGCGTGGGCGACGCCATCGTCTTCGGGGCGCTGGATTACTCGATGCGCGTCTGGCTGAAGCCCGACCGCATGGCGCAACTGGGCGTCACCACGACGGAAATCGCCGCCGCCATCCGCGAGCAGAACAGTCAGAACGCGGCGGGCAAGATCGGCCAGGAACCCGCGCCGGAAGACCAGATGCTGATCTACACGGTCAACGCCAAGGGACGGCTCCTGACGGCGGAGGAATTCGGCGACATCATCATCCGCGCCGGCGGTCCCGAAGGCATTTTGCGCCTGAAGGACGTTGCCCGCGTCGAACTGGGCGCCAACAACTACAACCAGCGCAGCTTCGTCGACGGCAAGGATTCGATTGGCCTGGGCATCTTCCTGCAAACCGGCGCCAACGCGCTGGAAGTCTCACAGCGGGTCGACGCCAAGATGGAGGAAATGAAGCGGCATTTCCCGAAGGGCATGGAGTACGTTTCGCCTTTCGACACCACCCGTTTCATTTCCGCTTCCATCGGCGAGGTGAAATACACGTTGTTCGAGGCGATCATTCTCGTTCTCCTGGTGGTCTACATCTTCCTGCAAAGCTGGCGGGCGACCCTGATTCCCATGATCGCCGTGCCGATTTCCCTGATCGGCACCTTCGCCGGTCTCTGGCTCTTCGGCTTTTCCATCAACACGCTCACGCTTTTTGCGATGGTGCTGGCCATCGGCATCGTGGTCGATGACGCCATCGTGGTGCTGGAGAACATCGAGCGCCTGATGTGGGAAGAGAAGATGTCGCCTCACGCCGCCGCCGTGCGCGCGATGCACGAGGTGTCTTCCGCGCTGGTCGCCATCGTGCTCGTGCTCTGCGCGGTGTTCATCCCGGTCGCCTTCCTGGGCGGCATCGCCGGGCAGCTCTACAAGCAGTTCGCCGTCACCGTGGCGGTTTCCGTGGTGCTCTCCGGCGTCGTGGCGCTGACGCTTTCCCCGGCGCTCTGCGCGCTGCTTCTGAAATCGAAGCACGAGGAGCACAGGATCTTCATTCCCTTCAACCGGCTTTTCGACCGCTTCACCCGTTCCTACACCACGACGGTGGGCAAGATTCTGCGTCACGGCGCCGTCGGCGTCCTGGCGCTGGCGCTGGTGGTCGGCGTCTGCGCCTATTTCTTTTCCGAGCGTCCCAGCGGCTTCGTGCCCCAGGAAGATCAGGGGGCGCTCTTTTCCGCCCTGATCATGCCGGACGGTTCGACCCTGCCGCGCACCGTCAAGCTGGGCGAGACCATGAGCGCGATGGTGAAGAAGGACCCGGCCGTGGAGCGCACCTTCGTCATCGCCGGCTTCGACATGATCGGCGGCAGCAAGGGGACGATGTTCATCGACCTGAAGGACTGGGACGAGCGGAAAGAGAAAGAGGCTTCCGTCGACGCGCTGGTGGGCAAGTTCGCCGGCATGGGGCAGACGCTCGCCGACGGCATGGCGCTGGTGTTCAATCCGCCCGCCATCATGGGGCTGGGTTCCGTCGGCGGCTTCGAGGCCTACGTGCAGAACCGCGAGAATGACGATCCCAAGAATCTGAACGCCGTCGTGCAGGATCTCCTCGAAGCCCTGCGCCAGCATCCCGAATTCAACTGCGGCAACGCCTGCCGGGTGTCCACGTCCCTGCGCGCCGACGTGCCGCAGCTTTTCGTGGAAGTAGACGAGTCGAAGGCGGTATCCCTCGGTCTTTCGCTCTCCGACGTGTACGCCACCTTGCAAAGCACGATGGGCACGCTCTACGTCAACGACTTCAACCGGGGCAGCAAGGTGTATCGCGTCCAGTTGCAGGCGGAATCCGAATACCGCATGAAGCCGGAGGACTTCGGCAAAATCTATGTGAAAAGCGCGAAGGGGGCGATGATTCCCGTTTCCGCCTTCAGCACGGTGAAGCGCGTCAACTCCGCGGAAGTCGTCGAACGCTACAACGGTTTTCTCGCCACCAAGATAACGGGCGAGGCCAGGGCGGGGACAAGTTCCGGCAAGGTGATCAGCCTCGTGGAGGAGACCGCGCGGGATGTCCTGCCCGAAGGTTATTCCCTCGCCTGGACCGGCGCGGCGTATCAGGAAAAGCAGGACGCCGGTTCCTCGCTGCACGCCTTCGCCTTTGCCGTCGTCATGGTCTTTTTGATTCTCGCGGCGCAGTACGAAAAATGGTCGCTGCCCTTGGCCGTCA
>JAITJU010000276.1 GCA_031278735.1 Zoogloeaceae bacterium | reverse complement strand
TTGTGGGGGCATCTGCGCCATCTCGCCGAATCCGCCGAGTCCCGGCTGGAAGCCAGCGCCTACGGCATGGACGCGGCGCGGGTGTCGGTCGCGGGCGACGTGGCGCGGCTCTATCTGCTGTTGCGCGGCATCCAGACGCGGCAGGCCATCGTCGAGGAGAACCGCCGGATTGCCGAAGACCTGACGCGCCTGACCGAGAGCCGCCAGCGCCACGGCGTGGCGACCCGCCATGACGCGGCGCTGGCGTGCGCCGACCTGGCCGGAATCGAGGCGCTTCTTGCGCAATTGACGCAGCAGCGCGACGCCCTCATGAACGCGCTGGCCCTGCTGCTGGGCAAGCCGCCGCGCGAGCTGGAGGGCATCCTCGGCGCGGCGCGTCTGCCGCCCATGCCTTTGCGTCTGCCGATTGGCATTCCCTCTGAACTCGCCCGCCAGCGTCCCGACATCCGGCAGGCGGAAGCCAACCTGCGGGCGGCGCTGGCCGACATCGGCGCGGCCAGGGCCGATTTCTATCCCCGCGTCAGCCTGACCGGAAGTCTCGGCGTCCAGGCGTTCGACTTCTCCGATCTGGGCAGTTGGGATTCCCGGCGCTTTTCCGTGGGGCCGACCCTGTACCTGCCGATTTTCCAGGGCGGACGGCTCAAAAGCAATCTGGCCTTGAGCGAGGCGCGTCACCGTCTGGCGGGCATCGCCTACCGGCAGACCGTGCTGCGCGCCTGGCACGAGGTGGACGACGCCCTCGCCGCCTACGCCATCGAGCAAAAACGGCACGAGCGGCTGCGGTTCGCGTTTGCGCAGAGCCAGATTGCGCTGGACGCGGCGGAGCGCGCCCATGAGCAGGGCAGCGCCGATTTCGTCGCCGTGCTGCTCGCCCGCCGCTCGCTGCTGGCGAGCCAGTCCGAACTCGCCGACTGCGCCACGGCTTCCGCCTTGTCGGTCGTCTCGCTCTACCGGGCGCTCGGCGGCGGCTGGCCGCCGGAAACGGCAATGGAATCTCCCGCTGACGAAGGCGCGTCATGAGCGCGCCCGCGGCGGCGCCCGAACCCGCGTTCGACTTCCGCATGGCCGTCGGTCTTCTGGGCATCCTGCTCGCGGCGATGATGGCCGGGTTGAACAACCGGGTTCCGGGTCTCGCGCTGGCCGATTTGCAGGGCGGCCTGGGACTCTCGCGCGACGCCGCCGCGTGGCTGACCACGGCCTATGCCGCGGGCGAGGTGGCGACGATGCCCTTTTCCACCTGGTTCGCCATCACGCTTTCGCTGCGCCGCTTTCACCTGATGATGCTGGCCGCCTCGCTCGCCCTCTCGCTCTTCCTGCCCTTCGTCCAGGATTTGTCGCTCCTCCTGGCGCTGCGCTTTTTGCAGGGCATCGTCTCCGGCGCGCTGATTCCCATCCTGATGATGTCCGCGCTGCGCTTTCTGCCGCTCCACTCCCGCCTCTACGGTCTCGCGCTGTTCGCCCTGGCCATCACCTTCTCGCCCAACGTCGCGCTGTGGCTGGCGGCGCTGTGCGTGGATCGGCTGGAGGACTGGCGCTGGGTCTATTGGCACGTCATTCCCTTCGGACTCGCGGCGGCGGCGCTGGTCGCCTGGGGCATCCCGAAAATGCCGCCGCTGCCCGCGCGGTTCCGGGAAGGGAACTGGTTCGGCATGGCGCTGGGGTTTCCGGGTCTCGCCTTGCTGGTCGTCGGCGTGGACCAGGGCGTTCGCCTCGACTGGCTGCATTCGCCGCTGATTGTCGCCGCGCTCCTCGTCGGCTTCACTTTTACCGCCCTCTTTCTGGTCAGCGAATGGTTCCATCCCGCGCCCTTCGTCAAGCTGCAAATGCTTGCGCGTAAAAACCTCTGGCTGGGTTTTTCCCTTTTCATCTTCCTCCTGACGCTGTTTGCCGCCGCCGTCACCCTGCCCGCGAACGCGCTCGCCAATCTGCAAGGATTCCGCATGGCGCAGAGCGCCTCGCTTGGACTGACCGTCGGCCTGCCGCAGCTTGTCCTCGGGCCGTGCGTGGCCTTCCTGCTGTACCAGAAATGGGTTGACGCCCGCCATGTCTTCGCGGTGGGGCTTCTCTGCATCGCGGCGGCCTGCTGGCTGGCGAGCGGCGTCACGGGCGAATGGATGACGCGGCAATTCCTGTGGATTGAAATCCTGCATGCCGCCGGGCAAGCCCTGGCGGTGGTTGCCTACCTGTTTCTCTGCACCGCCGTGGTGCGCCCGATGGAAGGCGGCTACGTCGCCGGATTCGTGAACATCCTGCGCGTCTTCGGCGTGACAATCGCCAGCGCCTTCATCGGCCAGTTCACGGCGGAGCGCGGACGCTTTCACGCCGAAATGCTGCTCGACAACGCCGGAACGCTGCTCGCGCGCCTACCCGCGGAAGATGCGGGCTGGTCGTCGCTGGGCAGCACGATTGCGCGGGAAGCCAGCATCCTGGCGACGGCGGACATCTACCGCGTCCTCGCGCTGCTGGCGCTTCTCATGATTCCTTTCGTGCTGAAACTCCAGCATTTTCCCGCGGTGCAGAGGACGGATGACAAATGACAGAGGACAGAAAGATTTGCGGCTTTCGCCGGGTGGAACGACGCCCTGGCGCTTGCCGCCTGTTCGTCTCCGCCCGCCCCGTCAAAAGCGAGGCGCGGCGGCGGCGCGGCAATCCACGCATTTTTCTTTTTCCGGCACAGCCGCTGACTTTTCTGTTTTCTGTCCCCCTGGAGCATTCCCGTCATGACCATGAAGATACAACTCTCCTTTCGCCTCGCGGCCAGCCTCATTGCCGCCGCCGCGCTTCTGGGCGCTTTCCTGATCCTGAACCGCCCGGAATCCGCGGCTTCCGAACAGGCGACCGATGACGCCTATGTGCAGGCCGATTTCACGGTGATTGTCCCGCAAGTGGCGGGCATCATCACGCGCGTGGATGTCGCCGACCATCAGGAAGTGGAAATCGGCGCGCCGCTGGTCGGCATCGACGAGCGCGACCTGTTGATTGCCGTCGAAAACGCCGCCGCGCATATCGCCAGCGCCCAGGCCGCCATCAAGAGCCTGCAAGCGCAACTTGACCGCCAGCAAAGCCTGATTGCGCAGGCGCGCGCGGCGGTGGACGCTTCCTACGCCAACTTGAGGCTTGCCCAGGCCGAGCGCGACCGCTTCACCAATCTGGCGCGCGACGGTTCCGGCACACTCCAGGCCCGGCAGCAGGCCGAAGCGCAATGGGCCATCCAGCGCGCCGCGCGCGAGCGCGACCAGGCCGGACTGCGCTCGGCCAAACAACAAAGCGCGATTCTGGAAGCCGAACTGGAAAAAGCGCGCGCGAGCCTTCTCGCCGCAAAAGCCGAGAAAGCCGCCGCCGACCTGAATCTCTCCCATGCCCGCATCGCGGCGCCGGTCGCGGGCGTCGTCGCCCAGAAGAAAGCGCGGGTCGGCGGCTACGCCCGCGTGGGCGAGGCGCTGCTCACGCTGGTGCCGCTCAATGCCCTCTATGTGGAAGCCCACTTCCGCGAAACGCAATTGGCGCGCGTGCGGGTCGGGCAGCCGGTGGACATCACCATCGACGCGCTGCCGGGCGCGCGCCTCAAGGGACGGGTCGAAAGCCTGGGCCCGGCCAGCGGCGTCAGTTTTTCGCCCGTGCCGCCGCACAACGCCACCGGCAACTTCACCAAGATCACGCAACGCCTGCCCGTGCGCATCCGCCTGGAACCAGGACAGGAAGCCGCCCGCCGCCTGCGCGTCGGCATGTCGGCGCGGCCTGTGATCGACGTTGCCGCCAGGAAATCCTGAATACGCCATTACTTTCTGGCGTGTCCTGGCAAGGCCGCTCCGCCCCCGCCAAGCGTGAAAGCGGCGAGATTCTTCAGGACTGAAAAAAGTCCAGGGCGACGTCGAGTTCCCGCGTGCGCTTCATGGGCGGCAGGCTGCGCCAGATGCGGCGGCCATAGGGTTTGTTCAGCATGCGCGGGTCGCAGATCATCAGGATGCCCTTGTCGGATTCGGTGCGAATCAGGCGTCCCGCGCCCTGTTTGATGCTGATGACGGCGCGCGGCAACTGGTATTCCATGAAGGCGTTGCGCCCGGCCTTGCGCATTTCTTCGATGCGCGCGGCCAGCACGGGATCGTCGGGCGAGGCGAAAGG
>JAITJU010000239.1 GCA_031278735.1 Zoogloeaceae bacterium | reverse complement strand
TGATCTGTCCTCTGTCCTCCGTCTTCTGTCATCTGAACCTCAACGCGACGGGGCGCTGTCATGACCGGTGATCTCTTTCCCTTTTCCCTTGCTGATGACGGCGGCGAATGGGAAGACCTGGGCGGCGGCCTCCGGCGCAAATACGCCATCACGGACGCGGGACTGAAGCATTTTCAGGACGCCTGCGGCGATGAAACCATCACGAAGGAAGACCTGTTCTATTACGTCTATGGCCTCCTGCATTCCGAAGAATACCGGAAGCGTTACGCCCACAACCTTGCCAAGGAATTGCCGCGCATTCCCGCCGTGAAATCGGCGGCCGATTTCCGGGCGTTTTCCGAGGCGGGCGCGCGGCTGGGCGCCCTGCACACGCGTTATGAAGAGGTTCCCATGTATCCGGCGAAAATCCTGGTCGCCAAGCCGCCGGGGACGCTTCGCGCCGAGGATTACCGGGTCGAGAAGATGCAATTCGCCAAAGGGGAAAACGGCGAAAAAACCGACAGGACAAAGGTCATCTATAACCACGTCCTCACCATTTCCGGCATTCCGATGGCCGCCTGGGATTATGTCCTGGGCGGCAAATCCGCGCTCTCATGGGTGATGGAGCGCCAGGCCGTGACCACCCACAAGGATAGCGGCATCGTGAACGACGCCAACGACTGGGCGGCGGAAACCATGGGCAACCCGGCCTATCCGCTGGAACTCTTCCTGCGGGTGATTACCGTCAGTCTGGAGACGATGAAAATCGTCCGCGCCCTGCCTAGTCTCAACCTTCTTTCCGGTCAGGCGGCATGATGGAACCGGACGCTTTCCATCCGGGGTATTTGCCCAATCTGGTCATCTGCGTTTCCGGCGGCACGACGAAGGATTTTTCCGTCCTGATGACGGACACGCTGCCCGACCTGCACGTCACCGGCGGCCCATCGCAGTGCTTTCCCCTGTATCTCTACGAAGAACAAAAGGCGCGGGAGGCGGAACGATGAACCCGAACCGACCCGAACGCTTTTCGGAAACCCTGCTCGCCGAATCCCGCGACGGCGAGGTTTTTGCCGCCCGCCGCAAGGCAGACGAACACTTCGGCAAGGGGCGCAATCATGGCGCGAACCGGATTTCCAGGCGCTTGCCCAGTGCGGCCGCGTACTTCCTGAGCGTGGAAAGCGAAGGCGAGGGACTGCCGGTAATCAGGGCGTTTTCCAGGCGCGCGACCGCGGGCGCTTGTGTGCCCATGCGCCGGGCGACATCGGCTTGCGTCAGGCCAGCCTCGCGGCGGGCGTTCAGAATCGCGTCGAGCATGGGCATTTCCTCGCGCTCGATGCGCTCGTATTCCGCCCGCACATTGGGGTTGGACAGCGCGACGGCCTTCAATTCCTCATGCGTCAGCATTTTTGATCTCCTTCATTCGTTTTTCGGCGATTCGCCGTTCTTTCGGGGGCGTCTTGTCCGTCTTCTTGACGAAGCCGTGCAGCATCACGATGCGGCGGCCAATACACGCGCAATAGAACACACGGGCAATGCCTTCCCTGCCTTTCAGCCGCAACTCGAAGAGGCCGTCGCCAAAAGCCTTGCTGTGCGGCAAGCCCAGGTTAGGCCCGGCGCTTGTCATGCGGTCGGTCAGGTTGAGGTACCGCGCCAGCAAAGTTTCCGGCAAGGCAAGAATCCGGGCTTGCGTCTTCTCGTCGTAATAGGCGATCGTGTATTCCATGCCTTGAATAATAACAGATATGTTAATAAAAGCAAGCCCCTTGACATCCCAGAAATCCGGGCTATACTGTCTCCCAGGTGCTCAAAACACCTAAAGAGCGGATACCGCGCCCGTCAGACTTCGCGGATTTTTTACGTCCATCTCTCGATGGCCGGGCGTGTGGCTAATAGAAGACCCGCAAGGGAAATACGCCCGCCGACTCTTTACGGTTTTGAGCGCCTGGCCGCCCACGGTCTCCGTGGGAATCCTCTCAAAAAGGATAAAGAGATGAACGCACTCACTACCGGCGCGTCCGCGCCTTCCATTTTCAATTTCAATTCCCATGCTGTCCGTGTCATCGTGCGCGATGATGCGCCCTGGTTCGTCGCCGCCGACGTTGCCGACGCGCTCGAATACCGTAACGCGCCAGACATGACGCGGTTTCTCGACGACGACGAAGCTGCTACGCACAATCTGCGTATCAGGTCTGAAAGCGGCGTAGAACAAGGCCGCGAGGTCACCATCATCAGCGAATCCGGTCTGTATCACGCAGTGCTGAAAAGCCGCAAGCCGAAGGCGCGTCCATTTCGCCGCTGGGTAACCGGCGAAGTCCTGCCCGCGATTCGCAAGACCGGGCGTTACGAATCTTCCGCCGCAATCACCTCGGAGCAAGCCGGGGAACTTTTCCAGCTTGTCGCCGAGCGATTCCCGGAAGGTTCTGACCGTCCCTACGCATGGAGCCGGTTCAATAACCATTTTCGCATTGCCCGCTACCGGGAGTTGCCCGCGCATCGCTTTGCCGAGGCGTGCGCCTACATCCGGCACATGCCGGAAAGGGAAGCCCCGGCCTTGCCCGCGCCCGCCGCGTTTCTCAAACCGCTGGTCTGGACGCGCCCCATGCCTTCCTGCCGCCGCTACCCCAGCCAGGAGATGACGGGCGCGCCGCGCACGGCAAAGACGGTGGAAACCATCCTCGATGAACTGATCCGATGGGCCATCAAGGAAGTCCCCGGCGAAGCGGGCGAATCCTTGAGAACCGCCCTCGAAGACCTCTCCGGCCTCGTCATCACCGGCTGGACGGAAGTCGACGAGGCGCTCTCCACCCTCTCCTTCGCCATGCGCTATCTGAACCGCTGGCAGGACCGGGACGGCAGGATTGGCAACATCGAATAACCCCATGGGCAGACCTCGCGCCTGCCCGAAACCAAAGGAGCCATCATGAAGATCATCGACATCCAACAAGGCAGCGACGAATGGCTTGCCTACCGCCGCGCTCACTATAACGCTTCCGACGCCGCCGCCATGCTGGGCATATCCCCCTACAAGAAGCGCAACGAACTCTTGCGCGAATACGCCGCGGGCATTACCCCGGAACCGGACGAGGCGACACGGCGCCGGTTTAAAGAAGGCCACAGGCTGGAAGACGAAGCGCGTCTCCTGGTAGCGGAAATAATTTGCGAAGAGCTTCGCCCCGTGGTCGGCGAATGGGATGACGCTGAAAAGGAAGGCTTGCCGCTTTCCGCGTCCCTGGACGGCGTCACGATGGACGGCAATGTCCTCTGGGAGCACAAGACGATGAACCAGCAGATTCAGAACGGCATGGGCATTCCGGATTACATCATGGCGCAAATCCAGCAGCAATTCATCGTTTCCGGCGCGCAAAAGGCGTTGTTCACCGCAAGCGACAACGATGGCGTGATTTTGCGAGAGGAAGTCGCCGCGCCCGATCCGGAATGGCGGAAGAAAATCATCGCGGGCTGGCGGCAATTCCAGAAGGACCTCGCCGACTGGAAGCCGGAAGAAGGGAAGGCGGAAGCCATCGGCAAGACGCCGGAGACGCTCCCCGTCCTTTCCATCCGCGCCGAGGGGAGAATCATCGCCAGCAACCTGACCGAATACATCGCCGGGGCGCGGGCAATCGTGGCGGGCATCAAAACGGAACTGACCACCGATCAGGATTTCGCCACCGCCGAGAAGACGGTCAAATGGGCGAAGAGCGCGGAGGAATCCATCGACACGGCCAAGGCCGCGCTGCTCTCGCAGACGGCGGACATCGGCGCGGCCATCAACCAGATTGACGCCCTGAAGAGCGAACTGCGCGACGTGCGCCTGAAGCTGGATAAGGCGGTGAAGGTAGAGAAGGAAGCCAGAAAAACGGAGCACTTGCACAAGGCGCTCGACGCTTTCCGGGCACATCTTCTCGGACTGCAAAAAGAGATTGCGGGCATTTATCCCGGCATTTCCCTGGTGGTGCCGCAGCCGTACTTTGGCGAAGCCATCAAGGGCCTGCGGACGCTGGAAAGCATCCAGAACGCGCTGGATACCGCGCTGGCGAACGGCAAGATCGAAGCCAACGACAGGGCGGGGGAACTGCGGGAGAAGCTGGAATATTTCAAACGGGAAGCCGCCGATTTCCGGGACGGCTTCCCCGACCTGCAAACCCTGCTGGCGAAGCCGCTGGAAGACTTCCAAACCACGGTAACGCTGCGGATAAAAGAAGCGGAAGAGCGCGAAGCCGCGAAGCTGGAGGCGGAACGCGAGCGCATCCGGGCGGAAGAAGCGGCGAAGGCCAGGGCGGAAGCGAAGGCCGGGGAAGACGCCGGGGATGCCGCTGTCTCCGTGCGGAAAGCAACGGTCAGGGAATATTTGATGGTGGAAACCGACAACCCCCTGCCGCCGATGGATGGGAACGTCATCCGCGCCTTTCTCAAGACCCGCGACTTTGGCAAGGAGACGAACAAAATCCGCGCCGTGCTGGTGGAATTCGTGAAGTTCTGCGCGGAAGAAGAGCGGATGGCGGCATGCGACACGCTGCTCCGAGTGGGCGCGCCGCGTCTGGAAAAGGCCGGGACAGCGCGAATCCGTGAGGGACTGGAGGCGCAATGAACGCCGAGGTTTTGAAAAAGACGGCGGTTGCCTCGTCAAGAAAAATGATTCCGTCTGATTTTCTCTTCACGTCCGACGAAATGAAGGACGCCATCGATGCGGCCGCGAAGCGGGCGGCGGAAGAAGTCATTCGGCGGCTTCCCGCCCAGCCGCGCCCGGCGCACGTCACTCAGAAACAGGCGGCGGAAATGCTGGGCATTTCGCAGCCCACGGTATCGAAACTCGTCAAGTCCGGCGCGTTGAAACTCAACAAGTGCGGGCTGATTCCGATAGCGGAAATCGACCGCGCCATTCAGGCGGTTTCAAGGGATTGAAAGGCATGGGCGTTTTCCATCGGCACTGCCGCCAGCCGGACGCCCAGGGCGCGGCAGACGCGGGAAATGGTCTCGAAACGCGGGTGACTGCCGGGGGAAAGCGCCCGATAGAGCGCCTCGCGGGTGATGCCGGAAGCGCGGGCGATGTCCGTCATGCCGCGCGCGCGGGCGATGTCGCCCAGGGCGTGGGCAAGATAGGCGGGGTCGTTGTCTTCCAGGACGAGGGTCAGGTATTGCGCGATGTCTTCTTCGTCCTTCAGATATTCCGCCATGTCGAAGCGTTTCAGTTCGGAGATTTTGATTTTCTTGCCGGTCATGGTTCATTCCTCCAGGGTTGCCGCCCGTTCGATCGCGCGGGCGATGTCCGCCGTTTGCGTGGATTTGTCGCCGCCGCCCAGCATGACGATCAGCGTGTCGCCGCGCCGGATGTAGTACAGGCGCCATCCGGGGCCGAAGAATTCGCGCATCTCGAAGACGCCTTCGCCCACCGGCTTCACGTCGCCCAGATTGCCAAGCGAAGCCTTGCGCAACCGCGCGGCAAGTCTGCGGCGCGTCGTCTTGTCCTTCATGCCGGAAAGCCAGGCGGAAAATTCATGGGTCAGGAAAACGCTGTACATGCCCTGTATTGTAATCGTTCGGTTACAAAAAGCAAGCCCCTTGACATTTCTCCCCGCCGGGCTATACTCCCCCTCAATGCCGCAACCACGGCAGGCGGGTTTAGCAGCCCGGAAGGAAAGCGGCAGGAAGCCGCGAAGCGCAATGCAGCGGCTTTTTTGTTGCCCGGATGCGTCCTTTATGGGCGGCGCGGGCGGGGAGCCGCGAGGCTCGCCGGTGCTTTCCCCGGTCTGCTAACCCGTTCGTTGCCGCCCACCCGTTTAGCAGCGGGGAAGCGGTTCAGTCAAACACTGAACGAAAGGAAAGCATCATGGCAACCATCGCCACCTCTACCGGCGCGTCCGCGCCCATCCGTTACACCATCCAGCGCCTTGGAGAATCCAGGCGCAATCTCGGAAACCCCGAAAAAATCAGCCTCGACATTACCGCAGTCTCCGATACGGGCGGCGCGTCGCTTTTCATCCTCGACAAGCCGCCCATGCCCTTGCGCGTGGGCGACAT
Source organism: Zoogloeaceae bacterium (assembly GCA_031278735.1). Lineage (GTDB taxonomy): Bacteria > Pseudomonadota > Gammaproteobacteria > Burkholderiales > Rhodocyclaceae > Azovibrio. Next base: position 2,380 of record JAITJU010000239.1, on the reverse strand, counting down.
CCTCTTGCGCCAACCGGACGGCCTCTTCGCCGAATCCGCGCCCGGCGTCAATCTCTTTTCCCAAAAGGAATCTTCCATGAACCTGCCCAACCTGCCCGCCAGTCTCGATCTGGCGCAATCCGAGCAACTCATCCCCATCAGCATCCGCCCCATTGACGGGGAGGAAACGCAATCGGTCAATGCCAGAGAGCTTCATGCTTTCTTGGAAGTCAAGAAAGATTTCTCGGATTGGATAAAAGCGCAACTCGAAATCTTCGTGAAAGGCGCGGATTATGAGGTTTTCACCCAAAAAGGGGAAAACCCATCCGGTGGGCGACCGCTCATTGAATATGCCTTGACCATGGATTGCGCCAAGCACGTCTCAATGATGAGCCGGACAGACAAGGGGATGGAGGCGCGAAACTATTTCCTTGAATGCGAGCGCCGGGCGAAGTCTCCCGTTCCCGCGCTCCCCAATTTCACCGACCCGGCAGTGGCGGCCATCGCGTGGGCGGAACAGTACAAGGCAAAGCAGAAAGCCGAATCCGCCCTTGCCGAAGCCGCGCCCAAGGTGGCCGCGCTTTCGCGCATCGAGGCGGGGGAAAAGTCCCTCACCTTCACCGAGGCGGCGAAGGTGCTGGGCATGAAGCGAGACGCGCTGACCCGGCGCCTGCATGCCGACGGCTGGATATACCGGCAAAACAAATCATGGGTTGCCCATTCCGCCGCCATTCGCGCCGGACGCCTGGAGTACAAGGAAGCGCGTTTCACGAACGCGGATACCGGCAAGGAAGAGGCGCGGCCATACTGCCACCTGACGCCCAAGGGCCTGATCCAGTTTGCCGAAATCATCGGCGTGGATCAAGGCAGCCGGTTTGAATTGTCCGCGTGAGGGCTTGTCTTCCTCATTCCATCCGCCGCGCGATGTCGGCGGCGGAGGGATTGTAATAGGTCAAGGCGCGGGAAGTATCCGACCAGCCGAACATTTTGCACATATCGAGCAAGGCTTGCTGCGCCGGGATGCCGGACGAATTCATCCGTCCGGCAATCCAGGTGGCCGCCGTGTGGCGGGTATCGTGAAAGGTGAATCCGGAAAGTCCGGCCTTCTCCCGATACTTGCGAAAGAGCGCGTCCAGCGTTTCTTTCTTCAGGTCGAAGACCAGAACGTCATCCCAGCCGCGCATCCGCCCGATGAGCCGCATGGCCTTCCTGGTCAGCGGCACGTCGCGGGGCTTCGTCTTCGTGACCGGCAGGCGGCAATAGCCGTCATGCACATTTTCCCAAGTGAGCGAACACAATTCCCCAGCTCGCATTCCTGTTCGCAGCGCGAGCAGGAAGCACACGGCGACGGCGTGCGTAATCGCGCGTATTTTTCGCGTGTAGCCCATTACGCGCAGCATGGCGCGGACTTCTTGCCGGGTGATGACGCGCTCCCGATGCGCGGGGGAGGGCGGCTTTTTCACGTCACGCGCCGGATTCGCGGTGATCCATTGCCATTCCCGCCTTGCCGTCTCGAACACGGCGGAGAGCAACCCGAATTCCCGAATGACCGTCCCGGCGCTGACGGACTTTAGCCGATCATCGCGCCAAACCGCGAGCACAGGCGGCGTGACAGAAGACAGGGTAAGCGCGGAGGGAAACGAAGACGATTCCAGGAACGCGCCGATGCGGACACGTTCCCATCGTTCGCCGCGCTTGGATGGCGACACTTCATCGCGATATCGCTTGAGCGCGTCGGCCAGCGTGAAACGCTCTCCCGGCATGGCGTCCTGTTCTTTCCTGAACCCGGTTTCCGTCTGCGCAGCCCAGGCGTCCGCTTCCCGTTTGGTGCGAAATACCCTAGACTTGCGTTGTCCCTGGACGAAGACATGCGCCCGATATCGGCCATCCGGCGTCTTGATGATGGAAGCCATGCGTAATCCCCTGCGTAAAATCTGCGTAGAGGAGTTTAATTTTTATTGCTGACGAAGGCAAAAAATCATCATGCCACAACAAACAACATGATGATTTTTAATATTTTTTGCTTTTAGGAGAAAAAACGATAGAATTCTGTGGTGCCGGGAGAGGGAGTCGAACCCTCACGCCTTGCGGCGGCGGATTTTGAGTCCGCTGCGTCTACCGATTCCGCCACCCCGGCATGGGAAGACGGGATTATCCCTGAAACCATTCATTGCAACAAGTTCAGCCAGTTTGATTCCCTTTACCGTACACGATTTTGATTTTGTCCTGCCGGAGGTGTTGATTGCCCAGCATCCGGCTTCTGAGCGCGCGGCCAGCCGCCTTTTACGCGTCGGAGAGACCGATGTTTCCGACCTGCGCTTTGCCGATCTGCCCCGACTGCTGAACCCTGGCGACCTGCTGGTGATGAACGATACCCGCGTCATCAAGGCGCGTCTGTATG
>JAITJU010000145.1 GCA_031278735.1 Zoogloeaceae bacterium | reverse complement strand
AAAGGCATGCCATTGAAGGTCTCGCGCTTTAAGATGATTCTCACCCCACGAAGTGTTCACAGGCGACAAACCGAAGCCAGAGAGCAACGCCTGACGCGAAGCACGAAAGTTGGCGTTGGCGGGATGGTGAAAAGTGGCGAACATGGGTGGTTGCGGCCTAACGTGAAAGCTCAGGGGCAGGGCAAAAGCGCAGCTTTTGGCCTGTCCCACTGAGGCGCAATGTTAGTAGGCGATGACCTGCGATGGCGTAAGGGGCTTGAGTCCGCGAGGCGCAAACTGGAACGAAACAGCACGAAGAAGGACGCAGACGCTTGTGTTGCGTTCCCTTGGGTCTGGTGGATTTGTGATGTTAGCCATGCTTTTTTGCTTGTATGTGATGAGCGACTGCGCGAACAACCAAAAGCAAAAACGCCGGAACTGTACAGTGAAACAGAATTATCCATCCATAATTGAAGAGTGCATTAGCAAATAGATGGGAATTATGGTGAATTGGGTTTAATGCGAATGCGGCAATAGCGAATAGCGGGGCGACGAATATAGAAATGGCAACGCTTTGAATTGCGCCTTGGGCTGATGTTGAGGCCAAGGCGGCAGGCATCAGGCAAAGCAGCGTCAGGTATGCGGGAGTATGGATGGGGTTTGGCAGGAGATTTGCCCATTCAGGAAGACGAACATTCTTGGAAAAATTGAAAATATCGGCCCATATGACCATAGCAGCCGACAACAGAGCCAAGCTTGTCAGTGTGGATATGCGATTACGGTTCATGATGCTAACACTGCCTAACGTGAAAGGTAAGGGGCGCGCCGCTTGCGGCGCGTCCCTCTTGACCGGAAAGTTAGGCGATGACCTACGGGAGAGCGCAAAAGTTCGAGACCGCAAGGCACGGATTGTACAGCGCAAGAAAAGCGCACAAGCGGTTGCGTCCGCGCGGACAAAAACCTGCTATTCGGAACGCGGAAATTGGAACTTGCCGCCAACTGCAAACCGAAGCCAGACAGCCTCTGGTACGAAGCGCGAAAGTCGGGGTTGGCAAGGCGGTGATGGTGGATGGTAAACATAGGCGGTTCAGGGCATGGCCTAACGTTGGAATTAAGCGGCAAAGTGCCGCATAGCGGTACTTTGTCCACTTGAATGATTCGTTAGGCTTACATATGTAATCATCAGCACTCAATGCCGATGAGCCATTGAGTCCTATTTGTGTTCGATTTATCCAAATCAGTTCGCCGGGAAATTGGCGTAGTGCAACCTCTTGGTTTAATGTATTCCACAGCGATTGATGAAGCTTCATCCTTCGTGAGTGGCTCATTGGAAGACTTGCGAACAAGAATATAGTAGGGGCGTTGGAAAAAAACTATGTAACTGTCGAGGACATAGATTTCCCCTTCTTTGGTAATTTCAGCATGATTCTCTTTGACGAGACTCAATCGGCTCGTGTCAATTCCGCTTGGGCTTGTTGCGCAAGCAGAAATCGTAAGAATGGCAATGGATGCGATGAGTGTATGGGCTGGTTTCATGAAACTTCCTCCTGGGTAGTGATTGAAAGTTGGTGCCAGTGGGGTATGAGAAACGGTGAACATGGCATGGCCTAACGTGAAGTATACACCTTTTCAGGTGTATACTCCGCCTTCAACAGGTGTATAACACAAAATCTCATGCTCTATCTCCTTGATTACATTGAACTTAAAGCGCCATGATGGAAACCAGCCCCACCTCGCCGCCCAAGCTTCTGGATCGAATGCGCGAGCGTCTTCGTTTGCGGCACTATAGCATGAGAACAGAGCAGCAATACGTCCAATGGGCGCGGCGGTTCATCCTGTTTCATGGCAAACGGCATCCGGCAGAAATGGGGGCACGGGAGGTTGAGGCATTCCTCACGCATCTGGCCGTGACGGGCAAAGTGGCGGCGGCGACCCAGAATCAGGCTCTGTCGGCGTTGTTGTTCCTGTACCGCGAAGTTCTGGCGCAGGATTTGCCTTAGCTGGACGAGGTGGCGCGGGCCAAACGTCCCGCCCGCTTGCCGGTGGTGCTGACGCGGCATGAGGTGGCGCGGGTGCTGGAACGCATGGAAGGCGCGCATGGACTGATGGCGCGCTTGCTGTATGGCACGGGAATGCGCTTGATGGAATGTGTGCGTTTGCGGGTAAAAGACGTGGATTTGGAACGGGGCGAAATCCTGGCGCGGGACGGCAAGGAAGCAAGGACAGGATAACGATGTTGCCGGAATCGCTGGTCGAACCGCTCAAGACGCATCTCGCGGCGCGGCGGCGGATTCATGAAGAAGATGAAGCAAAGGGCATGGCCTCGGTATATCTGCCGGACGCGCTGGAACGCAAGTATCCCAACGCGGCTGCGGACTGGGGCTGGCAATATGTGTTCGTGGCGAGAAGCTATTCCGTCGACCCGCGCGGCGGCGCGACGCGGCGGCATCACATGGACGAAAAACTGCTGCAACGAGCGATGAAGCGGGCAGTGCAGGCGGCGGGCCTGGAAAAACCCGCCACGCCGCATACCCTGCGGCATTCCTTCGCCACGCATCTTCTGGAGAGCGGCTACAATATTCGCGCGGCGCAGGAACTGCTTGGCCACGCGGATGTTTCCACCACCATGATTTACACGCACGCGCTGAACCGGGGCGGGCGCGGGGTGATCAGTCCGCTCGACAACCTGTGAAGGGTGATTTCAACGCCGGATGTTGATGAGATTCGGAGCGTGTTTAGCCCCGGAATTTTCTGGTGCTATTCTGCCGACTACCTGTTTAGTCCCGGCATTTTCTGGCACTATTCTGTCTCCTACCTGGAATGATGCGTTATGGGACAGGTTTTACACGGCGGGGACAGAGGGAGCCATCGGGTTTGAAGTAGCCTTGCCCCAGAAAAATTTGGGCGCCTTCCTGTTCATGTTCCTGGTATACGCGCACGTCGCCATCGGCGTCCGGCGCTTGCGCCCTGACGCCCGGTACCGGGTTGCCGTGCAAAAAGCGGCTGGCCGCTTCCGTATTCAGGCGGATGGCGGGCAGGGTGGCGAGCAGGCTATCGACGGCATCGATGCAGGCGAGGCGCTCGTTTTCGGACAGGGATTCCAGGACTTCCAGCGTATGCGCGCGCCGAAGTTCCAGCGCGCCGACCTGAACGCGACGAAGCGCCGTCAGGTGCGCGCCGCAGTCGGCGGCTTGTCCTAAATCCCCGGCCAGTGTCCGGATGTATGCGCCCTTGCTGCATTTCACCCGCAACGACAAGCGCGGCGACGCCCAGGAAAGCGGCTCCAGCGCGTAAAAAACGACGCGCCGCGGCGCGCGCTCCACGGTTACGCCTTGCCGCGCCAGCTCGTACAGCGGGCGGCCATTGTGTTTCAGCGCCGAGTACATGGGCGGCGTTTGCAGTTGCTCGCCCGTGAAACGCGCGAGCAGGCCCGCGATTCTGTCGGCAAGATCGGGCGGCAGCGCGGCGCGGCGCGTGATTTGGCCTTCGCGGTCGCCCGTATCGGTCATTGCGCCAAAGCAGATTTCGGCCTCATAGGTCTTGTCGGCGCGCAGGATGTCGGCGGAAAAGCGGGTGGCCGCGCCGAAACAAAGGGGCAACAAGCCTGTCGCCATCGGGTCGAGTGTGCCTGTGTGCCCCGCTTTCGCGGCGGAGAAAAGTCGCCTCGCCTTTTGCAGCGCGGCGTTGGAAGTCATGCCGCCGGGTTTGTCCAGCAGCAGCACGCCGTGGACAGCCTGCCAGCGTTTCTTGGGCGGGATGTCTTTCATGCGATTTCGACGGGCGTGTACACTGGCGTCCGCTCGAACAGTTGCAGGATGTCATGGTTATCCATGCGGATGCAGCCATGCGAATGCGCTTCGCCCAGAATGGCGTTTTCGCCGCATCCGTGGATGTAGATGTAGCGTCGCATGGAATCGACCGCGCCCAGGCGGTTGAAGCCGGGTTCGCAGCCGGAAAGCCAGAGGATGCGGGTCAGTATCCAGTCGCGTCCCGGAAAGGCGGCGTCCAGCGCGGGCGTCCAGTATTCGCCCGTCGGGCGGCGAGCGGAAAACACGGTGTAGATTGGGCGTCCCGCGCCAATTTTTGCGCGCACGATATGATGTCCGCGCGGCGTCTGGAAGCTGCCGTTCTGTTCGCCCGCGCCGCGCGCCGCCGTGGATACCGGGTATTCCGCCAGCAGGCGTCCCGCCGCGTCGCGCAGTTCCAGCGTCTGCCGCGCCAGCGAGACGTGGATACGCAAGGGAGATTTGGTCATGCGCGCCTTCGTGCCTTTTTGCTACGCCCGGTTCTTTTCATCCCGGCTTCTGCGTTCGGCGAAAAAATCGCTCAACAGCCTGCCGCAGGCTTTGGCCAGCACCCCGCCGGTGATGCTGGCGTGGCGGTTGAGTTTTTCCTCGGCGAAGAGATCAAGGATGCTGCCGTGTGCGCCGCCTTTTGGGTCGCGCGCGCCGTAGACCACCCGCGCAATGCGGGCGTGAAAAATCGCGCCCGCGCACATGGCGCAGGGTTCCAGCGTGACGAACAGTTCACAACCCGGAAGACGGTAATTGCCCAGTCGTCGCGCCGCGTCGCGCAGGGCGACGATTTCGGCGTGCGCGCTCGGGTCCTGATCGCCGATGGGCGAATTGAAGCCGCGCCCGACAATGGCGTTTTCGCGAACCACGATTGCGCCGATCGGCACTTCGCCCAGACATGCCGCCGCCTGCGCCTGATAAATCGCCTCGCGCATGAAAAATTCGTCTTCCAGCGCGCGGGCATTTGCGTCGGCGTCCATGTCTTATTCGGATCGGTCAAGGCGCAGGGCGCGTTTCCTGTCGATTTCGGTCAGGTAACGCTTGCGGATGCGGATGCTTTTCGGCGTGATTTCCACCAGTTCGTCGTCGGCAATGAACTCGACGGCGGCTTCCAGCGACAGGTTTATTGGCGGCGACAGGCGCACGGCCTCGTCCGTGCCGGAGGCGCGGATATTGGTCAATTGCTTGCCCTTCACCGGATTGACGACCAGATCGTTTTCCCGGCTGTGTATGCCAATGATCATGCCTTCGTAGAGCTTTTCGCCGGGGCTGACGAACATCCGGCCTCTATCCTGTAGTTTCCACAGGGCATAGGCCACGGCTTCGCCGCTTTCCTGCGAGATCAGGACGCCATTGCGCCGATCCGCCACGTCGCCTTCGCGAATGGGCGCGTATTCGTCAAAGACGTGGCTGATTAGCCCGGAGCCGCGCGTCAGATTCATGAATTCGCCCTGAAAGCCGATGAGACCGCGCGCGGGAATGCGGTATTCAAGCCGCACCCGTCCCCGGCCATCGGACATCATGTCAAGCATGTCGCCGCGCCGCAAACCCAGCGATTCCATGACGCCGCCCTGATGCTGTTCTTCCACGTCCACCGTGAGCATTTCGAAAGGCTCGCACTCGATGCCGTCGATGACCCGCTTGACCACGCGCGGACGCCCAACGGCAAGCTCATAACCTTCGCGGCGCATGTTCTCCAGCAGGATGGAAAGATGCAGTTCGCCCCGCCCGCAAACATCGAACACATCGCTGTTGTCGGCATCCTCCACGCGCAGCGCCATGTCGGTCAGGAGTTCCCGATGCAGGCGATCCCGAATCTGGCGGCTGGTGACGAACTTGCCTTCCGTACCCGCCAGCGGGCTGGTATTGACCATGAACTGCATGGCCAGCGTCGGTTCGTCGATCTTCAGCAGCGGCAGGGATTCCGGCTGATCGGGGTCGGTGAGCGTACAGCCCAGCGCCAGGTCCTCGATGCCCGTCACCTGCACGATGTCGCCCGCGCAGCCTTCCGCCAGTTCGACCTTGTTCAGTCCCTTGAAGCCGAGCACCTGACCTATTCTGGCCTTGAACGGCGTGCGTTCGTGCTGCGCCGCTTCTGCTGCCGTGCCGAACATCACCATCACATGTTGTCCGGTTTTTACCCTGCCGCGCCGAATGCGCCCGATGCCGATGCGCCCGACGTAGGAGCTGTAGTCGAGCGCGGAAATCTGGAATTGCAGGGGCGCGTCCACGTCCGCTTCCGGCGCGGGAACGTGGCGCAAGATGGTTTCAAACAGCGGTCGCATGGTGTCGCGCGGCGCGTCCAGTTCCCGCGCCGCCCAGCCGTTCAAGCCGGATGCGTAGACGATGGGAAAATCCAGTTGCTGATCGCTGGCGCCCAGCTTGTCGAACAGGTCGAAAGTCAGGTTGATGGCGTTATCCGGGTTCGCGCCATCGCGATCGACCTTGTTGACGACCACGATGGGGCAAAGTCCCAGCCCCAACGCCTTTTTGGTGACGAAACGGGTTTGCGGCATTGGCCCCTCCACCGCGTCGACCAACAGGAGCGCGCCATCGACCATGCCGAGCACACGCTCGACCTCGCCGCCGAAATCCGCGTGTCCCGGCGTATCGACGATGTTGATGTGGATGCCGTCATATTCGACCGAAGTATTCTTCGCGAGGATGGTAATCCCCCGCTCTTTTTCCAGATCGTTGGAATCCATCACCCGTTCGGCGATCTGCTGATGCGCGGCAAAAGCGCCGGATTGACGCAGCAGCTGGTCTATCAGCGTGGTCTTGCCGTGGTCGACGTGGGCAATGATGGCGATATTACGGACAGGGCGAAGCCGGGCAGTGGACATGAAGGGGCGGTACGGAGAGGAAAAGTGCGGAATTCTAGCAAAAGGATGTCCCGAACGTCTCGTTTTTTCGGAAATCCCAGGGCAATCGCATGAATGCCATATGCAATGGAAGTAACCGTGGCGGGGAGGAAAAGCTTCTGGCAAGGGAGTGTCAAAAGAGGTTTGCAGCGATGGAACTGGCGGCAAGGGCGGGTCTGAAGGCCGCCAACCTCTCTTTCTGGAGGCGCTTCGCTTGTACTGTAGCCAGGCAAACAACTAGGCGCAATGACAAATGTATTCATGCGATCGCCCTGCGGAAATCCCCGGAACCGTCGCATTTGCCCCAGGAAGCGCGCAAAGCCCTGTTTTCCCATTCTGTTCGTCGGAAAAGCAATCCAGCACGGCGCCTGGATTGCCGCGGGACCGAGCCTCTCGCTTTTGACGCTTGTTCAGCATTTCTCCAATGCTAAACGCCCCCTTTCTGCGGGTCCAGCTTGTCCTGGCAGGAATGGAGCTTGTTCAAGGCGTTCAGGTAGGCCTTGGCGGAGGCGATGACGATGTCCGTGTCCGCGCCCTGTCCGTTGACGACGCGTCCGTTCCGGGTCAGGCGCACGGTGACTTCGCCTTGCGCGTCGGTGCCGGTGGTGATGGCGTTGACCGAATACAGCAGCAGTTGCGCGTTGCTTCGCGCGATTTGTTCTATGGCCTTGAAGGCCGCGTCTACCGGGCCGGAACCGTTGGCTTCGGCTTTTCGTTCATGCCCGCCCACGCTTAAAATCATTTGCGCGCACGGCGTCTCTCCGGTTTCGGAAGCGACGCGCGAATAGTTGAGGCGGTAATGTTCAGCGGCGGGCGCGAGCGTTTCATCGGAAATCAGCGCCTGTAAATCCTCGTCGAAAATCTCGTGCTTTTTATCCGCCAGCGTCTTGAAGCGGGCAAAAGCGGCGTTCAGCGATTCCTCGCTTTCCAGCACGATGCCCAGTTCGGCAAGGCGGCTCTTGAAGGCGTTGCGTCCCGAATGCTTGCCCAGCACCAGTTTGTTCTGGCTCCAGCCCACATCCTCGGCGCGCATGATTTCGTAGGTTTCCCTGTGCTTCAATACGCCGTCCTGATGGATGCCCGCCTCATGCGCAAAGGCGTTGGCGCCGACAATGGCCTTGTTGGGTTGCACCGGATAGCCGGTAATCTGCGACACCAGCTTGGAGGCGGGAACGATCTGGGTGGCGTCGATGTTGCTGTCCAGCATGAAAATGTCCGCGCGGGTGCGCACGGCCATCACCACTTCTTCCAGCGAGGCGTTGCCCGCCCGCTCGCCCAGGCCATTGATCGTGCATTCCACCTGCCGCGCGCCCGCCAGCACGGCGGAAAGCGAATTGGCGACCGCCAGACCCAAATCATTGTGGCAATGCACAGACCAGATTACGCGGTCGGCGTTCGGTACGCGCTCGATCAGACGGCATATCGTTTCCGCAAAAGTCTGCGGCAAAGTGTAGCCGACAGTGTCCGGCACGTTGAGGGTCGTCGCCCCCGCCTGAATGACCGCATCGAAAATGCGGCAGAGGAAATCCAGATCGGAACGTCCGGCGTCCTCGGCGGAGAATTCCACGTCATCAGTATGGCGTCGCGCCCAGCCGATTGCCTTGACCGCCTGCTCCAGCACCTGTTCAGGCGTCATGCAGAGCTTTTTTTCCATGTGGATGGGACTGGTGGCGATGAACGTGTGAATGCGCTTGCGCGCTGCGGGCGCAATGGCTTCGCCGGCGCGCTCGATGTCTTTTTCATTGGCGCGGGCAAGCGAGCAGACGGTGGATTCGCGTATGCTTCCGGCAATTGAGCGGATGGCTTCGAAATCGCCAGGGGAGGCGGCGGCGAATCCGGCCTCGATGACATCCACGCGCATTTTTTCCAGTTGACGGGCGATGCGGACTTTTTCTTCCCGCGTCATGGAAGCGCCGGGGCTTTGCTCGCCATCGCGCAAGGTAGTGTCAAAAATGATGAGACGGCTCATGATGAAAATACTCCGAGAACAGGGGCGCGTTCATTGCGAATAAAACAGGAATTCGATGATGCGTTGGCGGCGCTGGCGGATGATGCTGAATTCGGCGCGCCAGCGCATGGGGCCTGTGACGCAGACGGGCAGGGAGACTTGCCCGATGAACTGGCCGGGCGCGATCTCCTGCAATGGCGTGGGGTCAAAAGGCATGTCCATGTCGATGCCGAAAAAAGTCAGTTGCGCGCTTTCCGCCGGAATATCCTGCAAGGTAAGGCGCGCCGTCAAGGGTTGCAGCACCACCAGCGGGCGCGGCGCGAGTTCAGCGGTGAGAACGCCGCCGCCGGGCAATTCGACGCGGCAGGGCGCCTTGTTCAAATCACAGTCGTTCGCCGTCTGGCGCGTGACTTGCGTAATTTCCCCCGGCTTTTCCGACTGCGCCCCGCGCCAGAACAACCGCCCCGCAAGGGCGATCAGCAGCAGGAGGAGCAGGGCGATCAGGAGCGACAGAAATGCTTTCAGGCGTCGCGTCATTGCCGCCCCGTGCTGCCAAAGCCGTCCGCGCCGCGCGCCGAGGGCGTGAATTCGTCGACGACATGGAGGTCAACCTGCAAGACCGGCACGATGACCAGTTGCGCGATGCGCTCCAGCGGCTCGATGACGAACGCCTGATTGCCGCGATTCCAGGCGGAAACCATGATTTCCCCCTGATAGTCGGAATCGATGAGCCCGACCAGATTGCCCAGCACGATGCCGTGTTTGTGTCCCAGACCGGAGCGCGGCAACACCAGCGCGGCGAGGGCGGGATCGTTCAGATGGATGGCCATGCCGGTCGGAATGAGCAGCGTCTGCCCGGGAAGAAGCGGCAAGGGCGTGTCGACGCAGGCGCGCAAATCCAGACCGGCCGCGCCTGCCGAGGCGTAATGCGGCGGATCGGTCTTGAGACGGGCATCCAGAATCCTGATGTCCATGCGTTTTTTTTCAGCGGTCATTGTTTTTCTCCATCAGGGCAAGGATATGCGCCAGCAATTGCCGGGCAATCCAGGTTTTTTTGCCGACGGGCAGGGGATGGCTGCCCGCGTCATCGAACAGTGTGACGCGATTCGTCTTGCCGCCAAACCCTTCCTGAATGAGATTGCCCACCATGAGCGGGATGTTCTTGCGCAGACGTTTTTGTTGGGCATAATCTTCCAGCCGCTCGCTTTCGGCGGCAAAACCCACGCAAAACGGCGGCTGCGGCAAGGCGGCGACTTCGGCGAGGATGTCCGGGTTTTGCACGAGACGAATTTCCGGCGGGCCGTCCACGCTTTTTTTCAGTTTATGCGGCGCAATCTGTTCGGCGCGGTAATCGGCAACCGCCGCGACGGCAATGAAAATATCGGCGTCCGCCGCCATTCGCATGACGGCGGCGCGCATTTCCAGCGCGTTTTGCACGGAGATGCGGGCGACGTTCAGGGGGGCGGCCAGCGCGACCGGGCCTGAAACGAGCGTGACTTCCGCGCCCGACTGCGCGGCGGCGCGCGCCACGGCGTAACCCATGCAGCCGGACGACAGGTTGGTGATGCCGCGCACCGGGTCAATGGCCTCGAAGGTGGGCCCAGCGGTGAGCAGAATTTTTTTCCCCGCCAGCCGCTTGGGCGTGAAAAAGGCGCACAGG
>JAITJU010000073.1 GCA_031278735.1 Zoogloeaceae bacterium | reverse complement strand
AGAGGCGGCGCTGGCGCAGCTTTTGCGTTACCGCGAGCTTGCGCCCGCGCCGCTGGTCGAGCAGACGGAAGGCGCGGCGGTTTTGCAGGCGTTCGCCTCCGATTATCCGGGCGACCGGGTGGCGGCGCTGATGTACGGGTTGTTTACCATGACGGACGCCGCTTACGGAAACAAGGACGAGTTCTTCCTGCTCGATTCGCTGAACGCGCAGAAGTTCTACAACTGCGCGCGCAACATGGAAATCGCCATCTGGAAGCTCGCCAGCACACAGGACGCGGCGGGCGAGCCGTTCCTTTATTCCAACGAAATGGAAGGGATGCGGCAGAATCTTTCTTTCGAGCGGGAGTTCGGCGGCGTCATCGCGCTTTTGGATTATATCGCCGACATTCTGGCGGACCGGAACGGACGCGCCATTACCCGCATCACCCACTCGATCGCCGCCTCGATTTTCCTACCCGTGGGCATGTTGAAATGAAGCGCGCCGTCATTCTGATTTCTGGACGCGGCAGCAATATGGAACGCCTCATCCATGCCGAGCGGCAAGGCGAACTCGCCGGAACGCGGATCGTCGCCGTGCTTGCCAATCGTCATGACGCCCGCGGGCTGACCCGCGCCGACGCCTTCGGCATTCCCGTCGCGGTCATCGATCACAAGCGTTATTCCGATCGAGAAAGTTTCGATGCGGCGCTGGCCGTCGCCATTGACCAGCACCAGCCGGATCTCGTGCTTCTGGCCGGATTCATGCGCATTCTTTCGGAGGGATTCGCGCGCCGTTACGCGGGACGTTTGATGAATATCCATCCTTCCCTGCTGCCCGCCTTTCCTGGCCTGCATACCCACCGGCGCGCGCTGGAAGCGGGTGTGCGCCTGCATGGCTGCACGGCGCATTTCGTCACGCCGACGCTCGATCACGGCCCTGTCATCCTGCAAGCCGCCGTGCCGGTGCTGGACGGCGATGACGAAGACAGTCTGGCGGCGCGGGTACTGGCGGAAGAACACCGCATTTATCCGCTTGCCGTGCGCTGGTTCGCGGAAGGACGATTGCGCGTCGTCGGCGAGCGCGTCGAGGTGCGAGGACGGCAACAGGAAGGCGCTCTGCACGCGCCCCGCTTGCTTGCCTAGACCCGTTGCCGTTCATGTCGTTTTTTGCGCGGTTTTTCTCTTTTCTTCGCTTTCAGCGCAAGATTGCCGTCGCGCTGGCGATTTCCGCGTTGCTGCATTTCGCGCTGCTCTTTCCCATGCGCTGGACATGGCGCTTTCCCGCGCCGCCGCCGCAACCGGCGCGCCTGGAAGCCGCGCTCAGACCCCTGTCGGCCACGCCATCCGGACCGCCGCCCATGCCGCCCAGGCAACCCATGCCGCCCGCGCCCGATCCGGTTCTTCTGCCCGCGGCTTCCGATTCGCCCGCCGCGCCGCCGCCCGAAACGCCGCCGCCCGTATTGGAGCGCGCGACGGCGGCGCCGGAAGACGCCGCGCAACTTCCGGCGCTCGATGTCCAGGACGACCCGCCGTTTACGGAAGAGGCGGCGGATTTCTTTTCGCCGCGCGGCGAAGTGCGTTACGTCGTTTATCGCGGCACGCAGGGATTCGAGATTGGCCGCGCCGAATTGAGCTGGGAGATTGCCGAGGGACGCTATCGCCTCACTTCCCTTTTGCGCACCACGGGGCTTGCCTCGCTTTTTTATCCCATAAGTATATTTTCGGAAAGCGTGGGCAGCATCGGCGCGCGCGGGCTGCTGCCCGAACGCTATCAGCAGACCCGCGACAAGGACGCGCCCGAGGAGGTGACCTTCGATTACGCGGCGCGGCGTATTCGCATCGACCAGAATCCGCCCGTCGAGATGAACGCGAACAGCCATGATCTTCTCAGTATGCAATATCAGTTTGCCTACAGCACACTGTCCGCCAGCGCCGCCGTCGGCGTGCGCGGCACGCTGGATTTCTGGCTGGCGACCCACAAGAAATACGAGCATGTCCAGTTCGTCATCGTCGGCGAAGAAGTGCTGGAATTGCCCGCCGGGCGCTTCGATACCCTGCATGTGCAAGCCGTCGACAAGACCAGCGCCGATTTCTGGCTGGCGCTGGATTACCTGATGTTGCCGGTGCGCCTGCACTTCACGGACAAAAACGGCAACCACTACGAACAGGCCGCCCGCGAAATTCTGATCGAGCCGGATCCGGAAAACGAGGAATCGAAGACGGAAGACGAAGAATGAAGGAGCGCCATGAGCGCCTTTTGAAGACGCAGGGCAATCGCGTTTGCCGTTGGGAATGGGCGTCGCTTCTTCCGGCAGGGCGCCGAATTTTCCGCCTTCTGTCCTCCGATCCCGATAATGGATTATGCTCTGCCTCCTCGTTTTTTCCGTCAGGCTTTCAATGTGATGAACCGTCCCGCCCGTCTTTCTCCCGCCTTGCTGACCCATGGGGTTGCCCTTCTGAAACAGTTGCTTGCCTTTGCGGAAGCCGCCGACAAGACGTTGGCGCATTATTTTCGCGCCCATCCGAAACTCGGTCACGCGGATCGGAGCCTGCTGGCGGAAACCTGTTTTACCCTGCTGCGCCGCTACCGCAGCCTGAGCGTCAAGGTTGCCGCGGCTTTTCCCGCCGCGCCCGCGCCTTCGCCGCGCCACCTGTTTTTTGCCGCGCTCGTTGCGCAGGGTTACGCCCTGCCCGAAATCAAACGCCTGCTGGAACCCGGCGAGGCCGCGGGATTGGCGGCGCTGAAAAATTTTGCCGACGATGCCCTCACGCCCGCCGAACGCGCGGATTTTCCCGACTGGCTCTATGCGCGGCTCGTTGAAAATTATGGCGAAGCGATGACGCAATCGCTCGCGCGGTCCATGAACGCTCCCGCGCCGCTGGATTTGCGCGTCAACACCCTGAAAGGAGAACGCGACGCGGTATTGGCGGCGCTCGCGCGCGATCGAACGGCGGCAGAGGCCGGAATTTATTCGCCGTTCGCCATTCGCCTTGCCGAAAAAAAGCCCGCGCTGTCCCGTCATCCGTTGTTCACGCAGGGCGTCATCGAGGTTCAGGACGAGGGCAGCCAGTTGATCGGCCTGTTGCTCGCGCCCAAACGCGGCGAGGCCATTGCGGATTTTTGCGCGGGCGCGGGCGGCAAGACCCTGCTTCTGGGCGCGTTGATGGCCAACAGCGGCAGGCTGTACGCCTTCGACGTTTCCGCAAAGCGCCTGTCTCGCCTGAAACCCCGCCTTGCCCGTTCCGGCCTTTCCAACGTGCATCCCATCCGCATCGAGTCTGAACACGACGCGCGGCTGAAACGGCTGGCCGGAAAAATGGATGGCGTGTTGGTCGACGCGCCCTGTTCCGGTCTGGGCACACTGCGCCGCAACCCGGAACTGAAATGGCGGCAAACGCCGGAAAGCATTGATGAACTGGCGCAAAAACAAGCCGCTATCCTTGCCGCCGCCGCCCGCCTCACGCGCCCTGGCGGACGCCTGCTCTACGCCACATGCAGCCTGCTCGACGCGGAAAACGATCGGGTTGTCGACGCTTTTCTTGCCGCCCATCCGGAATTCACGCTGCTTTCCGCCCGCGCCGAACTTGCCCGTTTCAAACTGCCGGAAATCGGCGAGCGCCTGCAACTTTTTCCTTCGCGGCACGGCACGGACGCTTTTTATGCGGCACTGCTTGTGAGAAGTAACGCATAATGCCGCCATTTCTCACTATAATCGCGGCTGCGCCCGCCATGCGGGACGCGCGAGATTCTTCTTCGCCCTGAACCGACAAGAGAGAGTGAATTGCCTTCAGGTTTCTACATCATCATGGCCGCGCAGTTTTTTTCCGCGCTGGCGGACAATGCGCTCCTGATCGTCGCCATTGCTGTATTGCGCGACTTGCAGGCGCCTGAAGAATACGTGCCGGTGCTGAAAGTTTCCTTTGCGGTTTCCTATGTCATGCTGGCGGCCTTTGTCGGCGCCTTTGCCGATTCCATCCCCAAATGGCGCGTCATGTTCATCAGCAACAGCGTCAAGATACTGGGTTGCCTCATGATGCTTCTGGGGACGCATCCGCTGCTTGCCTACGCGGTAGTGGGACTGGGCGCGGCGGCCTATTCTCCCGCCAAGTACGGCATTCTCACGGAATATCTGCCGCATCGCCTGCTGGTCGTCGCCAATGGCTGGATCGAGGGATTGACCGTGGCCGCCATCATTCTTGGCGTGGTGCTGGGCGGCGCGTTGTTCACCGGAAGCGCCGCCAGCGCCCTGCTTTCCCTCTCCGTGCCGTTTCTGGATACGCACATTGAAATGGTGGTCGCAATCATCGGGCTGATTTACATCACGGCGGCCGTCATCAATCTGTATGTTCCAGATACCGGCGTCGATCACAAACCCTTGAAAAAGAATCCGTTCTATCTGATCCACGAATTCGGCCATTGCGTCGCGCTGCTCTGGCGCGACCGACTGGGACAGATTTCACTTGCCGTCACCACGCTTTTCTGGGGCGCGGCGGCGGCCTTGCAACTCATCGTCATCAAATGGGCGGAAGACGAAATGGGGCTGACCTATTCGCACGCCTCCATGCTGCAAGGCACGGTAGCCGTTGGCGTTGCCGTTGGCGCAACCCTGGCCGCCCGCTTCATCACCCTGAAAAAATCGGTATGCGTGATTCCGCTGGGCATTGCCATGGGCTTTGTCGTGCTGACCATGAATTTTGTTCCCAATAGCGCAATCGCCGTCGTGGTGCTGATGATCATCGGGGCGCTTTCCGGCTTTTTCGTCGTGCCGATGAACGCGCTCCTGCAACATCGGGGGCATATTCTCATGGGAGCGGGGCATTCCATCGCCGTGCAGAATTTCAATGAAAACATCTCGGTATTGCTCATGGCGTGCGTGTATTTTCTGATGCTCAAGGCGGAGATGCCCATTTCCTGGATCGTCGCTCTTTTTGGCATGTTCGTCAGCGGCGTCATGTTCCTCATTCGCTTCCGCCATCGGGAAAATCAGCGTCTGCACGACGACGTGGCGCATCTGGATGACAGCGTCCGGCGCAAACCGTCCCGCAAGCGGTAAAATGTCCCGCGTCGCTTCTTTCCGACCGCCATCATGCGCCTCACCCTGACCCGCCCGGACGACTGGCATCTGCATTTGCGCGATGGCGCGATGCTGGCTGCCGTGCTGGCGCACAGCGCCCGTCAGTTCGCCCGCGCCATCGTCATGCCCAATCTGAAGCCGCCCGTGACGACAGTAGCGCTGGCCGCCGCCTATCGCGCGCGCATTCTTGCCGCGCTGCCGCAAGGTTTACGTTTCGAGCCGCTGATGACGCTCTACCTCACCGACCACACGCCGCCGGAGGAAATCGAAAAAGCGGCGGATTCGGGTTTCGTCCGGGCAATAAAACTCTATCCGGCGGGCGCGACCACGAATTCCGATTCCGGGCTTACCCGCATCGAAAACGCCGAAGCGGTGTTCGCCGCAATGGAAAACGTCGGTCTGCCGCTCCTGCTGCACGGCGAAGTCACCGACCCGCGGGTGGACGTCTTCGATCGCGAAAAAGTCTTCATCGAGCGCGTCCTTGCCCCGCTCCTTGCCCGCTTTCCCCGCCTGAAGGCAGTCATGGAACACGTCACCACCCGCGAGGCGGTCGAGTTCGTCCGTAGCGGCCATCAGGCGGGACAGCCCATTGCCGCCACGCTGACCGCGCATCATCTGCTTTACAATCGCAACGCGCTCTTTCATCCGAGCGGATTGCGGCCACACTGGTACTGCCTGCCGGTATTGAAGCGCGAGACGCATCGTCTGGCCTTGCTGGAAGCGGCGACTTCCGGTCATCCGGCTTTTTTTCTCGGCACCGATTCCGCGCCGCATCCGCAAAACGCCAAGGAAGCCGCCTGCGGCTGCGCCGGATGCTATACCGCCGCGCACGCGCTGGAACTTTACGCCCGGGCCTTTGAATCGGCGGGCGCGCTGGATAAACTCGAAGCCTTTGCCAGCTTCAACGGGCCGGATTTTTATGGTTTGCCAAGAAATCGTGAAAAAATCACCCTTTGCAAAAAAGCGCAGAAGGTGCCCTGTAGTTATTCCGCAGCCGGGATGCGGATCGTGCCGCTCTGCGCGGGCGAGACGCTGGACTGGCGGATGCCGCCGGAAGCCGCAAGGCACTGAACCCTGGAGGACATACCATGCAACGCCTGTTCTGTTGCGCGCTGCCCGCGCTGTTGCTTTCCGGCTGCACCAATGATGGCGCGGCCTTTCTGATCGACGGTCAGCGGCACGCCATTTCCATCGTGCGCGACAACCTGTTCTGGGAAAAACAGGTCAACCTTTCGCTGGTCGTCACGCGCCTGCCCGACTGTCAGCGTCGCCACGCGATCCAGAAAGCCGGTCCCAAGGCGCACATCGAACTCTGGCAACCGGGGCCGGGAACTTACCTCCTGAAAATCGGCCAGAACCTGTATGTCGCCGAAACCCGCACCTGCGAAGGCTTCGCCCGTCTCGACGATCTGCCGCCCGGCGGTCTGGGCGAGCAGTTGGGCGTCTTCGGCGAAGTCAAGGGCGTTTTTTCCTTTGTTCCGGCGCAGAAGGAAGAAGGATGACGCGCGCCGCGCCCTTGCGGCGCGAGGCAATTTTGCGGCGCAAGGGAAAGCGCGCCGTGTTCCAGAAGCCATATTCATTCCTTTTTCCGATCCATGGCATCCGACATGCGTAAAGGCATCATCCTCGCCGGAGGCTCCGGCACCCGGCTGTATCCGGCGACTCTGGCAGTATCCAAGCAGTTGCTGCCCATTCATGACAAACCAATGATTTACTACCCGCTGACGACCCTGATGCTGGCGGGCATACGCGACATCCTGATTATTTCCACGCCGCAGGATACGCCGCGTTTCGAGCAGCTGCTGGGCGATGGCGGCGCCTGGGGGATTCGCCTTGCCTACGCTGTCCAGGAAAAACCGGAGGGTCTGGCGCAGGCGTTCATCATCGGCGCGCCGTTTGTCGGCGATGACGCGGTAACGCTGGTGCTGGGCGACAACATCTTTTACGGACATGAGCTTCACCGCTTGCTGTCCCGCGCCGCCGCGCGCGCGTCGGGCGCCAGCATTTTCGCCTACCACGTGTACGATCCGGAGCGTTACGGCGTGGTGACTTTCAATGAGCGCGGCCAGGCAACCAGCATCGAGGAAAAGCCGACGTTGCCGCAATCGAATTACGCGGTCACCGGGCTTTATTTTTACGACAACCGCGTGCTGGAAATCGCGCGCGCCATTCGTCCCTCGGCGCGCGGCGAACTGGAAATCACCGACGTCAACCGGCATTATCTGGCGGCGGGCGATTTGCAGGTGGAGATCATGGGGCGGGGCTACGCCTGGCTGGATACCGGGACGCATGAATCCATGCTGGAAGCCAGCCAGTTTATCGCCACCGTGGAAAAACGCCAGGGCATGAAAG
>JAITJU010000062.1 GCA_031278735.1 Zoogloeaceae bacterium | reverse complement strand
AACGCCAACCCCCGCGCAGATCGAAGACCTGCTGTTTGCGTATCGCGTCGCCAAGTTCGTGAAATCGAACGCCATCGTCTTTTGCGCGAACGGCATGACCCTGGGCATCGGCGCGGGGCAGATGAGCCGCGTCGATTCCACCCGCATCGCCAGCGTCAAGGCGCAAAATGCCGGACTTTCGCTCGCGGGTTCCGTGGTGGCCTCCGACGCCTTCTTCCCCTTCCGCGACGGTGTGGATGTGCTTGCCGCAAGCGGCGCGGTCGCCGTCATCCAGCCCGGCGGCTCGGTGCGCGACGAAGAAGTCATCGCCGCCGCCGACGAACACGGCCTGGCGATGGTCCTTACGGGCGCGCGACATTTTCGGCATTGAGGCCCGGAATCATGGCCAGCGCGCCGGATTTCATCGAATATGTTTGCGAACAGCTTGCCGGTATTGGCGAAATCCGCTATCGGAAAATGTTTGGCGACTACATGGTTTATGTCAACGACAAGCCCGCGCTGCTCGTTTGCGACAATACCGTCTACATCAAGCAACTGGACTGTCTGGCCACGGAGATGAAAAACGCCGCTGTCGGCGTCCCCTATCCGGGGGCAAAATCACATTACATCCTCGATATTGACGACGCGGCTCTTGCCCGGAAGGTCGTCCGCATCATCGAGCCACTGACCCCCCCTGCCCAGGCCACGTAAAAAGAAGTCATGAAGCGCGCTTTTGTCGGCGACGGGGAACCGGCGGAACGCTGGTCGGAGAACGCGGCGCGGCAATGCTTCGGCGGGGCTTGGAGTGCCGCACGCCGAAGCTGGCGCGAGCGCCCAAACACAAACAGGATTCGCCCATCGGAACGCCCTGTTGAAACGTGCCGAGCGGATTCGCGCCCGGCAATTCGGGGACAAAGGCAAGTTTCGATCATCTGGCAGCGTCGGAGCGTCGGGCGAGGCTCCTCACTCAGAGGAAATCGGGCGGAAAGGGAAAAGCATGAAAACGCGCGCCCCGCGTGAAGCGGGGCGCGCGGGGGTCAGTCTTGAGACTGGATCAATATGGGCGTTTGGTTTCGATGACGCCGACTTTTTTCACCCGGTGGTCGCCCACTGCCCGCGCCAAGGCGAGGACGGTTTCGTCCTCGCTTACAAGGGCGTGTTCCTTGACGCCTGGTTTTTTCCCCCGGGATTTTCGGTCTTCCGCATACAGCTTCCTGTAGGCGTCGATCTGCTCGCTGGTTACGGCGTTCAGGG
Organism: Zoogloeaceae bacterium; assembly: GCA_031278735.1. Taxonomy (GTDB): domain Bacteria; phylum Pseudomonadota; class Gammaproteobacteria; order Burkholderiales; family Rhodocyclaceae; genus Azovibrio. The sequence goes on along the minus strand of JAITJU010000062.1, from coordinate 5,911 downwards.
GGAACGACACGAGCGTGTCACGATTTTTCGTCTGCACGATTTTTCTCCTTTAAGTTGAGAATTTCAGGCCAAAAACACCCCTTCCCATCAGGAAGAAGGGTTGTCACAAGCCTGAATCCTGTCGTGTCAGAACGCTCGCATTGGAAGTCCCTGTGTCGGAGAAAAGAAAAGCGCAATGGTAACGGCGATTGCTTCCGAGGTAAAGATTGGCAATCTTGCCGATACGAGCGCGTTGCATGAGCGGCTCACGGCAGATCGTTCGTTGCGGCGAATCTGTGGTTTTTCGGTGTTCAGGAAACTGCCTTCGGAATCGATATTTTTCCGCGCCTTTGATGAATTTTCCCGGACGGGATTGGCCGCGCGAGTATCCCTGGCCCAAGGACAAGGGCAGAGACCCGCGCGAACGCCCGCAACGCGCGATCCATCGTCAGCGCGGACAGACGCTGGCGGAAATGCTCCGGGAAATTCCCACCGCTTGCGACTGGGGGCGCCAGGAAGAATGCCAAGGGAGGCGCGACAAGTTGGCGGGGCTACAAACCGCATCTGGCGTAGGTCAAGGACGCGCTCAAGCTCAAGAGCCATTTGATGTTCGGCATCCCGGCACTGAGCGTGGATCAGTCGATGCGCCTGCTTTGTTGAACAGACGCTTTTCCCCTCACGCAACACGAATTCCCCTTGCGCGGCGCGGGGTTGAGGGCACATTGGAGAGAAATGATTCCCGCCGCATACATAAACAGCCCCCGGTGACGCATCCCGTCAAAGACGCGGAGACGGAAAATCACGCTTCCAACTCGTTCGGCCCGAATTCATCTGCTGCTTTTGGAAAAAGTTTTGCAAACGCCTCAAGGTACTCCGAAAAATTGCGGAAATTTTCCATTTCGGACAGATAATCCCGATAGGCCCGATAATAAAACCTGCATTTGTCGATCAGTTCTTTCCTGTCCAGTTGCAGTTTGCCGCACAGGGTTTCATATTCCTCCAGCTCCTGCAAAAACTCGGAACATTCTTCGGCGCTTGCCCCATCCTGCCCGTACAGGACGCCTGTTGGAAGTTCGTGCAGGGTATATATGTAAAATAGTCGTGCAGAGGGTCTTCACGGACGCGCGGCAATTCCTGGTCGTCTGGATCCAGGCGCAATGCCCTTTCCAGAAGGGAACCATATGAATAACAGTCCTCCATTTCCCGTCGGTATTCGATCTTTTTGTAAAGGCCGAGCAGGCATTTGATGGCGTCGATGTTGTCGTTATCGATCTCCTTATGCAAGACCGGATGGATAAAATCGGAAATGAGCGGCCTGCGGGCAATGATGTCCCTCTCCACTAGATGGCGCGTGATGTCCATGATCTCCGCCAATGAGAATTCAACACGGCTCGAATGCAGACGATCGAGCAATTCCCGATGTTTCTTCGTCCGTTCCGCCTTGATCGAACCCGCTGGTTTCGATCTCCACGTACATCCGCAGGAAGGTTTCTTTGTTCATTTCCATGTTTACCCCTCAACGCGCGCCTTGCGGGCGGCGGCGGGCTGAAAGAGGCGTGGGGCGACAGGACGTGGTTTTCATGATTCAACTTTTCAAGGAAGGGGTATCCGGTGAGCGTTCATTGTGCCGCCGGATGCATTCGTGCAAGTTTTCCACGAAGGGCGCCGACATCTCGAATTCCGGTTCCATTCCGAACGGCGGGACCGGCGGACGCGAGGGCGTGGTCATGAAAAACTGGAGGCATCGTCCCTCAGTCAAGTGCAGGATAATGGCGTAGCCGTACCAGACAATACCGGCATAGGGGAACGTTTCGTTCTCCACGATATGAGAATAGGGTATGTTTTCCGTCACGCCGCGCCGCATGACCAGGAGGGCGTCCTTCGTCCCGTATATTCTGTCCGGCGCGTGGCGCAGGATATGCGGAGGCCGGGAGATGAACCACACGATGACGCTCACGACAACGAGCAAAATTCCTCCCGCAAATCCCCTGATGACGCCATTTGTGTATAACTTAGCCGTAACGAGCAACACGGCGAGCAACACGGCAAATTCGCCCTGAACCCGGTTGAAGACCCCTACCCGGCGCAATTCCTCTTTTTTATCGAAAAGCAGGGTACGACCGTTTTGGGTCCTTTCCGCTATTGTTTTTCGCGGTCTTCCTATAGGCAGCCAGCGCGAAAATATCATGCCCACACACGTAAGCGCGCCGAGTGCGAGCAGCCAGGTAAACCAAGGAGCATCGCGGAAAAAATCCATTTTCTATGTTTCTCTCAAAGCAAAATCTTGTCCACTGGCTGGATGGAAATTTCCGGCGTCAGTTCCTAGAAGGAGAGGGCAGCGAGTTCGTAATTCCGTTTCCACCGGGCGGCGCACGTAGCGGCGGATGTCGATGGAAGCCGGGCACTTGCGTCTTGATCTGCGGCGCTTCGGCGCGCGCGACTGACGGGCGGCATGGGCAGGAAAAGAAATACGATGGCAAGAGACGGGGAATGATCGAATTTCATGGCAAGGCTTCTTTTCAGGGTGGAAAACAGGGGAAAAGCCTGGTTCGTCTCAGCCGGGACGCAGGGCGGCGACGCCGCAGGTCATGGCGTCCAGAAAACGGTCGAAGAGATAGCCCATGTCATGCGGGCCGGGACTGGCTTCCGGGTGCCCCTGGAAGGAGAAGGCGGGCGTGTCGGTGCGGGCGACGCCTTGCAGGGAGCCATCGAAAAGCGAAACGTGCGTCGCCCGCAGGTTGGGCGGCAACGATTTTGCGTCCACCGCGAAGCCATGATTCTGGCTGGTAATCAGAACCTGACCGGTGTCGAGGTCCTTCACCGGATGGTTGGCGCCGTGATGACCGAATTTCATTTTCACCGTCTTCGCGCCGGAAGCGAGCGCCAGAAGTTGGTGTCCCAGACAGATGCCGAAAATCGGCATGCCCTGCGTCATGAAGGCGCGGATGGCCTCGATGGCATAGACGCAGGGTTCCGGGTCACCGGGGCCGTTGGAAAGGAAAATGCCGTCCGGCTTCAAGGCGAGCGCCTCATCAGCGGGCGTCCGGGCGGGCACCACGGTCAGCCGACAACCGCGGGACGCCAGAATGCGCAGGATGTTGCGCTTGACGCCGAAATCATAGGCCACTACGTGAAAGCGCGGCGCGGGCGCGTCGTTGTGTCCCGACGCGAGCGTCCAGACGCCTTCTGTCCATGCGTAGGCTTTCTCGACGCTCACCACGCGGGCAAGGTCCATTCCCGCGAGGCCGGGAAAGGCGCGCGCTGCGGTGATTGCCTTGTCGACATCCGTCTTTCCCGCGACGATACAGCCCGCCTGCGCGCCCTTTTCGCGCAGGATGCGGGTCAGCCGACGAGTGTCGATGCCCGCGATGGCGATAATGCCGTGTTTTTTCAGGTAATCCGGTAGGGCTTCCCGCGCGCGCCAGTTGGCGTACCTCGGCGGCAGGTCTCGGATGACGAGTCCCGCGGCATGGTTGCCGCCAGACTCGAAATCCTCGTCATTGCAGCCGACATTGCCGATGTGCGGGCAGGTGAGCGTGACGATTTGGCGGGCATAGGAAGGGTCGGTCAGAATTTCCTGATAGCCAGTCATGGCCGTGTTGAATACCACCTCCCCGCTGGTGACGCCCTCCGCTCCGATCGATAAGCCGAAAAAAGCCGTGCCATCGGCAAGCACGAGCGATGCGGGCGGATGATGAGGGACAAGCACGGAAAAACTCCTGAATCGAATATACACAAGCGCCCTGCCCGTCCTGCCTTTTGAAACCGGGCATTGCGGCACTTCAAAAGCCTGTGGATTCTACCCGAAGTCCTTGCGGACGGCAATTTTCGCGCCGACTTTATCCTGCTCATGCGGGCGAGGGGAAGGCCAGGCGTGGCGCTGCCGGTTTCCAATGCCGCATTCCCGAACGTCGATGATTGGCTGTTACAATTACCGCGTTCAAACGCCATTAGCGCACAGGATCGCTTTGTCATGCAGGCTTTTCAGGATTATTACCCCGACGAATTCAGCCATTGTTTCGGTTGCGGCAAGCGCCATCCGCAGGGCTTGCGCCTCAAGAGCTTCTGGGATGCAGCCGATCCGGATCGTACGCTCGCTCATTTCACGCCCGCGCCGATCTACAGCGGCGGCGTGCCTGGACACGTGTATGGCGGCCTGATTGCGGCTCTATTTGATTGTCATGGAACGGCTTCCGCCGCCGCTTTTGCCTGCCGCGCCGAAGCGCGTTCGCTCGCGATGATCGTTCGCTACGTCACGGCTTCCCTGAAAGTCGACTTTTTGCGCCCCACCCCGCAAAACGCCGAACTCACGCTTTCTGCCCGCTTGCTCGAACATTCAGGCCGCAAGGCCAGACTGGCGATGACTCTTGCCGCTGCCGGACAAATCTGCGCCCAGGCAGAAATGCTGGCGATCCGCTTTCGCGATCCGGCGGAAGCGGATGACAATCCTCAATAGAACTTCGGCGGCCTGTTTCCGCCGCCGGAAGTGGATGTCGCCCGCGCAACGCTGCTCGTCAGACTGTATTCCAGAACCAGCGCGCCTTTTGCGTCCTGCAGCTTGAAGCCGGTCACGTGTATGCGGCCCCCGTCCGATAACTTGGATTTCAGGGCGGACAAGGCGTCGGAACCGGAAAGCGTGACCTTCCAGTCTTTATGCGTCACCTCGCCTGCGGGCGTATTTGCCCGAACGCTTCCATTCGTAAAGACGATGCTCCAGCCGAAGGCGTCGATCTTGCCGTCGCCCTCAGGAAAATCAAGGCGGTATGTCTTGTCGTCATGGCTTTTGTCATCCGACAGCTTTCCTTGGAAAAGAATGCCTTTCGTCATGTTTATGCGAAATTCAAACTTGTAATCCAGACCGGCGCTTATCGCTCCCTTCACATTGACCAGAATGGGTGCTCCGTTGCTTTCAACCGCGCCCGCTCCGCCTGCCGTTGCGGTTGGGTTGATGCCGCCAAAACCGCCAGGATTCTGCGCGCGAACGGCGTTGGAAGCCGAGTGCGCGGCGCTTTGCAACAGGCGGGCGTTGAAGGCGTTCTTTTTTGCGCCCGCGAAGTCGCGCAGGTTGACGCGGGTGTTGCCGCCAAAACTCAGGAAAGTGTCGTCATTGAACAGAATCCGCACCTGTCCCGTGGAATTGGTTGCGATTGTATCCACGTTTTGCAGTACCGCGTCCTTTTGCAGGGCTTTCGTCTGCCCGTTGCGCGACACGGTTGCGCCGGGAAGCAGATGAACGACCTTGCCCACGTCCGCCGCCTGCGCGAACGAGACCGCCGCAAGGCCAAAAAGAACCATGCTCCGCCGAAAAATCGATATATGCATCATAATTGCCATCCCTCGTCATGCAAACGAAAACCAGAAAAACTGGCGCGTTGAAAATACCGGATTCCCTTTCCGATCAATGAGATGATTCTATCTTCTTTTCCGGCAGGTTGATCGTGAAGGTCACGCCTTCGCCCGGCGCGCTGCTTGCAGCAATGGCGCCGCCCAGGTTGCGGGTGATGATGTTGTAGATGAGATGCAGGCCCAGGCCGCTGCCGCCCTGACCGCGGCGGGTGGTGAAAAACGGCTCGAATATCCTGGGCAGGTTCTCGCGGCTGATGCCCTTGCCGTTGTCTTCGTAGATCAGGATGACGCCCTGTTTCCTCGGCTTTACCGTGATGGTGATCGCGCCTTCCTGCCCTTCCTCGAACGCGTGGTTCAGGGAATTGCTGACGAGATTGGTGACAATCTGGCTCAACGCGCCTGGCATGGTGTTGAGACGCAGGGTTTCCGGGCACTGGATGTGTATCTGGATGCGGGTTTTCTTAAGTTTGGGGGTCAGCGAAACAATGATGTCCTTCAGATAGCCTTCCAGCGCGATGACCTGCCACTCTTCGCTTGATTGATCCACGGCGATTTTCTTGAAGCTCTGGATCAGGTTTGCCGCGCG
>JAITJU010000033.1 GCA_031278735.1 Zoogloeaceae bacterium | reverse complement strand
GACCCGCCCTTGCCGCCAGTTCCATCGCTGCAAACCTCTTTTGACCCTCCCTTGCCAGAAGCTTTTCCTCCCCGCCACGGTCACTTCCATTGCATATGGCATTCATGCGATTGCCCTGCTTTCAAGGTCTTTCCTCGAAACGCGCCAACAGGGGAAATGAGGATGCGTCTGCCGGATTCGGCGCGTCGAACGACGCATCGCCCGCCGCTTCGTCTTCCGGCGCATCCGAAAGCGTCAGGCCGCTGAAATCGAATAGCGCGCTATCGGCCAGATGCGAGGGGATGACGTTTTGCAGCGCCGTGAACGCGGACTTGCCGCAGCCGGGAAAGCGATGTTCCCATTCCTGCATCATCACGCGGATTTTCTGGCGTTGCAGGTTGGCCTGCGCGCCGCAGAGACTACAGGGGATGATGGGGAAATTCATGCCGCGCGCGTAGCGTTCGATGTCGTTTTCGGCGCAATAGGCCAGGGGGCGGATGACGATATGCGCGCCGTCGTCCGTCTTCAGCTTGGGCGGCATGGCTTTCAGCTTGCCGCCGAACAGGAGATTGAGAAACAGGGTATGCACCATGTCGTCGCGGTGATGCCCCAGCGCGATCTTGTTGGCACCCAGTTCTTTCGCCGTGCGGTAGATGATGCCCCGGCGCAGGCGGGAACAGAGCGAACAGGCGGTCTTGCCCGGCGGAATCTTTTCTTTTACCAGCGAATAGGTGTCGGCTTCGACGATGCGGTAATCGACGCCAATCTTCCGAAAATATTCCGGAAGCGTCTCGGCAGGGAAGCCCGGCTGCTTCTGATCCAGATTCATGGCGATCAGCGTAAAGGCCACTGGCGCGTTTCGTTGCAGGATGCGCAAAAGGTGCAGGAGCGTATGCGAATCCTTGCCGCCGGAAACGCACACCAGCAGCGTGTCGCCCGCTTCGATCAGGTTATAGTCGGCAATGGCCTTGCCGGTTTGACGCAGCAGCCATTTTTCCAGTCGTTGCAGGGTTTGGGAATTTTGCACGAAAATCCTTGCGGTTACGGGCGCATGAGCCGCGCCGCCGGGCACATTGTACGGCACTCGGGCGGCGCGGGAGAGAAAATGCCCCTTTCCGGCGACGAACCCGATTGGATGCGGCGCGGTCTGCCCGGATACCTGGAATTCGGCTTCGAGCGCGGCGGCTCTTCTGGGTGTGCCCCAGATGTTCCACGAACACATGGGCGGCTTCGACTTGGCGCAACCGAGCAGCCCCCCGCGTAAACCAGTTGCAGGACACCCTGAGCGCCCCCTTCCTGGAAGATAAATAGATATCGCCAGGAAACTGCTCGGCACCGCCTCGCAAGCTGACTGCAACCGCCGTGCGGCAAATCCCCCGGAAATCCCATGAATAGAGGAGAGAAAGGGATAATCTGTCGCTTGCCCTCAGTCTTCCGCCCCCGTCATCAGGCGGCGAATCAGATCGCGCACGGGGCGGATGTCCCGACCGAAGGGGAGTTTCGTCTTGCCCCGGAAAAACAGGCCGTGCCTGAGTTCGCCGCGCACGGCGGCGGCGAGCTGATGATCGATGCAAAATTGGCCGTGTTTTGGATTGGCGTCCCGCAGGCCGCAGGTGACGAGACAATCCCAGGCAAGCGTGCATTTGTGCTGGCGGCCTTCCGCCGCCTTCATCAGCTTTTGCTCGCGCGCCAGATAGTTTTCCAGCCAGGGCGTGCGCACGGCGCGGGCGGGGAGGCCAGCGCAACTCATGAATTCGACGACGGTCTCCTCTGTCGCGCCCAGCAACACCTTCTTGAATTCGAGATGCGCGTCCCCTTCCTCGGTGACGGCAAAGGCAGTGCCCAACTGCACGGCGGCGGCACCCATGCCGATGAGTTCCCGTATCTGCGCATGACTGCAAATGCCCCCGGCGGGAATCAGAGGAACGCGCTCCGACTCCAGCCCCAGATCCTTGAACGCCTGCAAGACGCCCGGCAAGACGACGTTGAAATCGAAACGCGGGTCATTGACGTCCTCTTTTTGCTGCGCGCCCAGATGTCCGCCGGCATAGGCGGGATGTTCAATGACAATGGCGTCGGGAAGACGCCCCTTGCGCATCCATTTTTTCAGGATCAGCACGACGCCGCGTACGTCCGAAAGAATGGGGAAAAGCGCGACTTCCGGAAAATCCGCCGCCAAATCCGGCAGATCCAGCGGCAACCCTGCGCCCATGACAATCGCGTGAGCGCCGGATTCGCAGGACTGGCGCACGTATTCCTGATATTGCGAGACGGCGCGCATGACATTGACGGCAACCAGGCCGCGCCCCCGGGCAATGTCCAGCGCGGCGCGAATTTCCCGATCCAGGGCGATGCGGTTGGCTTTCCAGATGGCGGATTTGTTGGCTTCCCTGTCCTTGACGCGCCGGGTCATTTCCAGCAGGTCGGGATGGTGATGGCGCAGATCGACGCTGGCAATGGTGCCGACAGCGTTTTCGGCGGCAACCGCGCCCGCCAGCCTGTGCGCCGAAATGGCGACACCCATGCCGCCCTGCACGATGGGCAACAGCGTTTTCCCCCGAAAGACAAACGGCGGCAAGGGAGGGGCGGAAAGAGGCGGAACGGACGGCTCGCGCAAATCAGGCATCGACGCTACAGACAAACAAAAAAAAGGCCAGCAAGGGTAGCAGAAAATCCGCCGCGCCGCCCGAATGAATCGTTATGAATCGCTGAAGGGGAATCGTAATGCCGCCGTCTTGATGAATGCGCCCCGTCATCCCGGCAGACGCCGGAATGACGGCAAACACGAAAAACGCGGCGCGTTATTTTTCCAGCACATAGACGCCGGGCGCATCCGCCAGCGCCGGATACTTGCGGCTGGAGACGGGCGGCGCGTCTATCAGCTCGCCGCCGCGCGCTTCCAGCCAGGTTTTCCATTCCTCCCACCAGGTTCCGGGCTGCTTTTTACTGCGCTTCATCCAGTCGTCGTAACGCTCGTTCGGGCCGGGTTCGCCCGACCAGAAAGCGCGCTTGGGCGGATTGACCGGCGGATTGACGATGCCGACGATATGGCCGGAAGTCGACAGCACGAAATGCATCGGCGCGTTCTCGTTGATGTATTTGCGAATGCGATAACACTGCGTCCACGGCGCGATGTGATCGTCGATGGCCGTCACCGCGTAGAGCGGCTGGGTGATGCGATGCATATCTATGGGCTGTCCGGCGATGGTCAGACGATCGCGCTTGATGAGGTTGTTGTTCAGATACATTTCCCGCAGGTAGTAACTATGCATGGCGAAGGGCATGCGGGTGGAATCGATGTTCCAGAACAGCACGTCGAAGGGCGGCAGGGCTTCGCCATACAGATAGCTGTGCGTCCAGTAATGCCATATCAGGCTGTTGGAGCGCAGAAGGCGGAAAGAGGAAGCCATGTCGCGACCATCCAGAAAGCCTTTCTGCCCCATGGTCTCTTCCAGCGCGTTGATGCCCGCCTCGCTGATGAAGACCTCGATATCCCCGGGACGGGAAAAATCCGTGAGCGTGGTAAACAGACTCCAGTCCGCCACCGGCACCTTGCCGGGGCCGTACTGGCGATTGGCCCACGCCAGCCACGTGCTGACCAGTGTGCCGCCGATGCAGTAGCCCACGAGGTGCAGCTTGGGAACCTGGCAGAAGTCCAGCACCTTTTTCACCGCCTCATCCGCGCCTTCCAGCAGATAATCGTCGAAAGTGACCTCGGCCATGTCCGCCGTGGGATTCTTCCAGCTGGTGATGAACACGGAAAATCCCTGATCGACCAGATACTTGACCAGGCTCTTCTTGGCGGTCAGATCCAGAATGTAGAACTTGTTGATCCAGGGCGTGACGATGAGAATGGGAACGGAGCGCACCTTCGGCGTGGTCGGCGCGTAATGGATGATCTCCAGCAGACGGTTGCGATAAATCACCTTGCCCGGTGTCGTCGCCAGATCCTTGCCGACCCGGAAGGCGTCCTCTTCCACCATCAGGATGTTGTTGGCGCGAACGTCGCGGAAAAAATTCCGCATCCCGTTTCGCAGGCTCTCGCCGTGGCTTTCCACGAACTTGCGCAAGGCGACGGGATTGGTCCAGAAAAAGTTGGTGGGCGCCGCCGCGTTCAGCCATTTGCGCAGCCAGAAGGCGGCGCGGCGCCGTTCCTTGCCGTTCATGCCGGGCGTTTCAAAGTACATGTCCTGCAAGCGATGGGTAAAGGCCAGATACCATTCCTTGAGAATGTCCCAGGAAGCCGATTCGCTCCAGGCCGGGTCGGCGAAACGGGTGTCGTCGGCATGGGGCAGCACCACGTCCGTCGAGGGAATGCCCAGAGCGCGGCGCGCAGTATGCGCCTGCAGCGCCAGCAGGTCGCCGGAAAGGGCGGCAATGGCGCGGGAAAGCTCCTGCGGATGCATCAGCCAGGCCATGTGGGCGCTGAGCATGGCGCTGGTGACGCCGAACGGATCCAGATGCTTGCTGATATTCTCGCCCAAGGCTTCCAGCGGGCTGCTCTCGTTGAAATCGAAGCCCTTGTGTTCAGAGGATGAAGGTGGTTTGGCGCTCATGGAGACTCTCCTGACGTAGACTCCCATCTTTATACCATATTTGCATCCAAAGACGGAGACGCGCGGCGTCGGCAATTTCGCGGATAATACGGAAAAGGCGGATTCCGAGAACGATTTCGCAAGACACGACAATCACTGAAAGGAGAACGACATGTTCAAGCACATACTGCTGCCCACGGACGGCACGGAACTTTCCAACAAGGCGGTGCGGCACGCGGTCGCCTTCGCGCGCGAAACCGGCGCGCGGATTACGGCCTTTTTCGCCAAGCCGGAATACCCCGTCACCTACTTCGGCGAAGGCGCGCTCATCGACCCGGCCTCGCCGGAAAAATTCGCGGAAATGGCCGAACAACAGGCAAACGAAGTGTTTGCCTTCGTCCTGCAGGAATGCAAGGAAGCGGGCGTGGAATGCCAGACCATCAGCGCGAACAGCGACATACCCTATGAAGCCATCATCAACGCCGCCAACCAGAACGGCTGCGACCTGATTTTCATGGCCTCGCATGGCCGCCGGGGCATCAGCGGCCTGCTCCTGGGCAGCGAAACCAACAAGGTGCTGACCCACTCCCAAATCCCGGTGCTGGTCTACCGGTAGCCCGGCAAAACCGCGCGCCCGCCTTCAGCCGACGACGTGGTAGCCGCCGTCGATGTGAATGGTGCCGCCCGTCATGGTTCTGGCGACGTCGCTGGCCAGGAAGGCCGCCAGCGCGCCGATGTCCTCGATGGATACCAGGGTGTGCAGCGGCGCGCGTTCGACGGCCGCCTCCATCAGCGAATCAAACGACTTGATGCCGGAAGCGGCGCGGGTTTTCAGGGGGCCGGGAGAAATGGCATGTACACGAATGCCCTTGGGACCCAGTTCCGCCGCCAGATAGCGGGAAACCGACTGCAGCGCCGCCTTGACCGGCCCCATCATGCCATAGTTGTTGATGACTTCGTCCGCGCCCATGTAGCTCATGGTCAGCAGACAGCCGCCGCCGCTCATCAGGGGTTCGGCCAGCCTGGCCATGCGCGCGAAAGAATGACAGGAAATATCCATGGCGCGCATGAACCCTTCGCGGCTGCAATCGGTGACGCGGCCATGCAGGTCGTCCTTGGGCGCGAAAGCGATGGAATGCAGCACGAAATCCAGCCGCCCCCATTTTTCCTCGATGCGCTTGAAAACCGCTTCCAGTTCGCCGGGCTGTTCCACGTCCAGCGGCTCTATGATGCTCGCGCCCAGCATTTCCGCCAGGGGACGCACATGCGGCTCGGCCTTGGCGTTGAGATAGGTGACGGCCAGATCCGCGCCGCAAAGCTCAAACGCCTTGGCGCAACCATAGGCAATGCTCTGATTGTTGGCGACGCCAACGACAAGCCCTTTTTTTCCATGCAGATTAAACATTTTTGGGTGTGCTCCGTAAAAAACGCGCAGTATATAACTGAAGTCGGCGTTACGCTTCAACTTGTCATTCGCGCAAGAACGCCGCTGCCCGCTGCCCTCGCAATCCACGCCTGCCCCAGCGCCAGGCCGCCGTCGCCGGGAGGGGCGGCGCGAGGAAGGCAAAGGGTCAGCCCAGCGGCGGCGCAATCTTTCAGGAGGCATTGGACAAGCAGCGCGTTTTGCAGGCAGCCGCCCGCGGCAACGAGAACGCGGATGCCGGTTTTTGCGGTCGCATCCGCCGCCCAATGGATGAGCGCGCGCGCAAGGCTTGCATGAAAACAGGCCGCGCCCCGCGCCGCGTCGGTTTCGGTCAGCAAGGCAAGCAGCAAGGGCGAGAGATCGAGAACGCCGTCGTTCAGAACGCAGGCTTGCGCCAGCGGCAACGCTCTACCCCTGCCGCGCGCCGCCTTGTAACGCAGCGCCAGGCTTTCCAGTTGCATCGCCGCCTGCGCTTCGTACTGGTTTACGGCGCAGACGCCCAAAAGCGCGGCGGCGGCGTCGAACACCCTTCCCATGCTGGTGCTCGGCGGGCAGCGCAGCTTTTTTTCCAGCAGAACAACAATCGCTTCGGCAGACTCTGCCAGCGCCCGCGCGGGAAAACGGCGGGATAGCCAGGGCGCGATTTCCTCGCGAAGTCCGGCGCAAAAGAGAAAAGACGCGCCCATGCGCCAGGGTTCGCGCGCCGCCTGGTCGCCGCCGGGCAGCGGCAGCGGCGCAAGATGCCCCAGACGCCGGAAATCCGCCTGTTCCAGACGCAATAGTTCGCCGCCCCAGATCGCGCCGTCCGTTCCCAGCCCGGCGCCGTCCAGCGCCAGACCCAGCACGGGATCGCGCAGATGATGTTCGGCGCAGACGGCGGCAAGATGCGCGTGGTGATGGGCGATGCCGATTGCGGGAACGGCAAGCCGCTCCGCCAGCGTCTGCGCCAGCCGGGTGGAAGGATAGTCCGGATGCAGGTCATGCGCGATGACAGCCGGTTCGACAGCCAGCGTCCGCATCAGGTGTTCGGCGGTTTCTTCCAGAAACAGCAGGCTGGCGGCGTTATCGAGACTGCCGATGTGCTGGGATAAAAACGCCGCGCGCTGGCGGACGAGGCAAATCGCGTTCTTGAGATGCGCGCCCAGCGCCAGCACCGGCAGACCATCGTCGGCCAGAGGAATGGCAACGGGCGTATACCCTCTGGCGCGCCGGAGAAAAACCGGCGCGGACGTTTCCACGGGCAGAATCAGGCTGTCGTCGCAGCGCGCCACGATGGCGCGCTCGTGCAGCCAGAAGGCGTCGGCAATGTCGGCAAGACGCGCGAGGGCCTGCGCGTCATCGCAGATCAGCGGCTCGCCGCCGGGATTGGCGCTGGTCATGACGAGCAGCGTCTCTTGCGCGGCATCCATCCACGCCAGACCCGGCGGACATCCTGCCGCTTCATGCCAGAGCAGCCATTGCATGGCGGTGGCGGGCAGCATGACGCCCAGTCGCGCAAGTCCGGGCGCGATACCCAAAAGATCGGCCTTTGCGGGCAAAAGCACGATGGGGCGAGCTTCCTGCGTCAGCAGCCGGGCGGCGGCGGCATCCACTTCCACCCAGGCCGCAAGGCTCGTCAGATTGGCGGCCATGAGCGCGAAAGGCTTTGCGTCGCGCTGTTTGCGCTGGCGCAGACGGGCGACGGCGGCGGGATTTCTCGCATCGCAAACCAGATGAAACCCGCCCAATCCCTTGATGGCCATGATGCCGCCCGCCTGAATGCGCCGCCACGCGCCCGCCGCCGGATCTTCGGCAAGCGCCCGCCCCTTGGCGTCCAGCAGCCGGTGCGCGGGGCCGCAGACCGGGCAGGCCGCGGTCTCGGCGTGAAAGCGGCGGTTGGCGGGATCGGCATATTCGGCGGCGCAATCCGCGCACAGCGGATACGACGCAAGGCTGGTGGCGGCGCGCTGGTAAGGCAGACGGCGGGTGACGCTGTAGCGCGGGCCGCAGCAGGTGCAGGCAAGCAGGGGATAGCGGTAACGACGGCCATGCGGACTGAAAAGCTCCGCCAGACAGTCGCGGCACAGCGCCAGATCGGGGCCGATGGCGGTAGTGAGCGTCGCCGCCGCCTCTTCCGCCGCCGCGTTTTGCCGAATGCGAAAATCAACGCAGCCTTCCGTCGCGGCAGACGCTCTGCGGATATGATCGATCCGCGCTAGCGGCGGCGCGGCCCCCGGCAGGCGCTGGACAAAATCCGCCTGTCGCGCCGCGTCGCCTTCGATGTGGATTTCCACGCCCCGCGCGCTGTTTCGCACCCAGCCCGCCAACCGCAAATCCGCCGCCAGCCGCCAGACCGCAGGCCGAAACCCCACGCCCTGCACCAGGCCGGTAACCAGAAAGTCGAAGGATTGCAAGGGCGCGGCAACGGCGCGAGGGCGCCCAGGCGGCGGGGAACTCGTCATTTTCGGTCGTTCAAATGCCGCAAGGCACCGCTTCGGCACGGCTCACAGCAATACAATATCATACTGTTCACAGGCGTAACTGGCTTCAGCCTGAAGGGAGACGGGTTTGCCGATGTCGTCGGAGAGCATGGCCAGCGCCTGCGATTCTTCGTTGAGCAGCAGGTCGATCACGGCGGGACCCGCTAGGACGCGGTATTCGCGCGCGTCGAACTGACGGGCCTCGCGCAGCAGCTCGCGCAGAATTTCGTAGGCGGTGGTGCGGGCGGTCTTCACTTCGCCGCGTCCGGCGCAGGTGGGACAGGGTTCGCAAAGAATGTGCGCCAGCGATTCGCGGGTGCGCTTCCGGGTCATTTCCACCAGTCCCAGCGCGGTGAAGCCATTGACCGTCAGGCGGGTATGGTCGCGTTCCAGCGCCTTGTTGAATTCGGCCAGCACTGCCTTTCTGTGTTCGCGGTTTTCCATGTCGATGAAATCGACGATGATGATGCC
>JAITJU010000286.1 GCA_031278735.1 Zoogloeaceae bacterium | reverse complement strand
CATGCCTTCCTCGCTGCGCGTCACCAGCAAGGCTTCCAGTTCCAGTTCCGCGCGCAGCCGCTCCGCTTTCTCCGCCAGTTCCGCCTCCGTCCGCCAGCGTCCCGCCACGGCCTGAAATTCGCCGCGATTGGGCGTAATCAGCGTCGCTCCGGCATAACGGGAAAAATCATCGCCCTTGGGGTCGACCAGCACCGGCTTTTTCGCCGCGCGGGCAAGGCGAATCATCTCGGAGATATGCTTGAGGCCGCCCTTGCCGTAGTCGGAAAGCGCCACGACATCACAATCCGCGAGGCGGCGCTCGAAATCCTCCAGCTTCGCCCGCAACGCTTCGTGCGACGGCGCGGTCTCGAAATCGATGCGCAAAAGCTGCTGCTGGCGGCCAATGACCCGGAGCTTGACGGTGGTGTCGATGTCGGCGTCCACATGCAACCCCGCCTGAATGCCGCTGTCCGCCAGCAGGCGTTGCAGGGTTTCTCCCGCGGCATCCGCGCCAACCACGGAAAGCAAATGACAGCGCGCGCCCAGCGCGACAATGTTCCGCGCCACATTGGCCGCGCCGCCCAGCCGCTCTTCCAGCCGCTCCACCTTGACTACCGGAACTGGCGCTTCCGGCGAGATGCGGCTGACTTCACCAAACCAGTAGCGATCAAGCATCACGTCGCCGACAACGAGCAGACGGGTTGCGGCGAGTCTTTCAAAATCGAGGGACATGACGGGCATCGGCAAAATCAGGGATTCGCGTAAAAAATGTTCATTCAGGGGCGCGGTCAGGCGGACATTCTTCACAAGGAAGCGTCGAATTCTTCCGACCGGCGCGGCGGGTAGGTCTCCCAACCGCCACAGGCGGGGCAGCGCCAATGGAATTGGCGGGCGCGAAAGCCGCATTCCGCGCAGCGGTAGCGCGCCAGACGGCGCGTATAGCCGTGCACGATGCCGCGCGCCAATTCCAGATCAGCGCGTTCGTCTTCGTTTACGACCAGCGGCAGACGGGCGCTGATGAGTTTTTCCAGCCCGGACAGCGAAGGGTTTCTGCGCAGTTCGCCCAGCACCAGCCGATACGCCGCGTCGCTGCCCGCGCTTTCAAGCTCGAGCTGATAGACGCTTTCCAGCAAATCCAGCGACGGATAGCGTTCCAGATAAGCGCGCAGCAACGCCAGACCTTCCTCCGGCCTGCCAAGGCGCTGATAGGCGCCCTGAATGCGCTGCGCCGCCAGCGATAGATAGGCCGGATCCTGCTGCTCGATGCGCTGCCAGGCGTCGATCGCCTTTTCCGGCGCGTCCCGCTGGATCGCGATGTCGCCGACGATCAGGCTGGCGCGCACACAAAGGCGATGCGTCTTTTGCGCTTCCCGCAAATGATTTTCGGCTTGCTCGAAACGCGAGCGCATGAGTTCGCCCGCCGCCAGCTCGCAATGGAACTGCGCGATGGATTTGGCGGCGTAAGGGTCGTCGCATTCGCCGGCAATGCCGATGGCCTTTTCCCAGTCTTTTTCGATCTGGTAGATTTCCAGAAGCTGACGCCGGGCTTCTTCTTTCAGCGTCGAAGTCTGTAAGCGGGTAAAAATATCTTCGGCGCGATCCAGCAACCCGGCCTTGAGGTAATCCTGTCCCAGTTCCAGCATGGCCTGCAAGCGGATTTCCTCGCCTAGGTCATCGCGCTCGATCAGGCTCTGGTGCATGCGGATGGCGCGGTCGGTCTCGCCGCGCCGCCTGAAAAGACCGCCCAGCGCGAAGTTGAGTTCCACGGTCTGCGTGTTGCCGCGCGCGACCTCCAGAAAAGCGTCAATGGCCTTGTCGGGCTGTTCGCTCAACAGAAAATTCAACCCCTGAAAATAGGAACGCGGCAGTTCGCGCGATTCGCGCACCACGTGATGAATATCCACGCGCGCCGCAATCCAGCCCAGGGCAAAGAAAAGCGGCAGCAGCAAAAGTTGCCAGTATGCTTCAAATTCCATCAAAGCTCCGTTTGCGGACTGGCGCCGTCCGGCGCAGCGGCGACATGCCGTTCCGCTTCCCGTTGCAGGCGGGCGACAACGCGCCGCGCCCGGAAAAGAGGGCCGACCATCGCCAGAATCCCCAGCAAAACCCCTGTGACAAAAAAAGCCAGCAGCCACAATACCAGCGGCGCTTCCCAGGAACGCCCGAAAAAGAAGTTGAGCGTGGCGGGCGTCATGTTGCGCAAGGCAAGCAAGAGCACGAGCAAAAACAGCAGAAGCCGCAAAATCCAAATCAGAACAGACATGACGCACCACGCTTGCAAAAAGAAAAAGGCGGCGACCTGGTTCCAATCGCCGCCCCCGAATCTACCACAAGCATATGGATTTGTGGCTTTCGCGCCGCGTTAACGGCGCTTGTCCACGCGCTCCCGCAATTCCTTGCCCGCCTTGAAGTGCGGCACCCATTTTTCCGGCACCACCACCTGTTGCCCCGACTTGGGATTGCGCCCCAGGCGCGACGGGCGGTAATTCAGGGAAAAACTGCCAAATCCGCGAATTTCGATGCGCGTGCCGACAATCAATGCATTCGACATAACATTGAGCATCATTTTGACCACATCGTCCGCATCTTTTGCCGCCAGTTGGGGAAAGCGTCCCGCCAGGCGTTCGATCAATTCCGATTTGGTCATGGAGCCATCAAGCCTGCTGGTTCTGTTCCAGCTTGGCTTTCAGCAAAGCGCCCAGATTGGTCGTCCCGGCGGAACCGGAGGATTCCGCGCTGATTTTCTGCATGACTTCCGCCTGTTCCGCCTGATCCTTGGCCTTGATGGAAAGATTGATCAAACGGGTTTTGCGATCCACGTTGATGATCATCGCTTCTATCGCGTCTCCGGCTTTCAGCAGATGCGAGAGGTCCTCCACTCGTTCGCGCGAATAATCGGAGGCGCGCAGATAACCTTCCACCTCGCCGTCCAGCGCGATCACCGCGCCCTTGGCGTCCACGGACTTGACCGTGCCATTGACCACGGAATTCTTTTCGTGCGTGGCGATGTAGTTGGTGTACGGGTCGCCTTCCAGTTGCTTGACGCCCAGAGAGATGCGCTCCTTGTCCACGTCGATGGCGAGCACGACGGCATCCACTTCGTCGCCTTTCTTGAAGTTGCGGATGGCTTCCTCGTCCGGCGTCGACCAC
>JAITJU010000230.1 GCA_031278735.1 Zoogloeaceae bacterium | reverse complement strand
GGTGGCTGGCGTGACGAATGCGATAAATGGCCGGGTCGCGCAGATTGATGTTGGGCGAGGCCATGTCGATTTTGGCGCGCAGCACGTGCGCGCCGTCGGGAAACTCGCCCGCCCGCATCCGGCGAAACAAATCCTGATTTTCGGCAACGTCGCGGTTGCGCCAGGGGCTGTCCTTGCCGGGTTCGGTGAGCGTCCCCCGGTTTTGCCGCATTGCCTCGGCGCTTTGGCTATCGACGTAGGCGTGTCCCGCCGCGATCAGATATTCGGCGCAGGCGAGCATCTGCGGGAAATAATTGGAGGCGTAGTAGAGATTGCTTTCTTGCCCGTCCTGCCAGTCGAAGCCCAGCCAGCGCACCGCGCCGATGATGGATTCCACGTATTCCGTTTCTTCCTTTTCCGGGTTGGTGTCGTCAAAGCGCATGTGGCAACGCCCGCCGAACTGTTCCGCCAGGCCGAAGTTGAGGCAGATGGACTTGGCGTGACCGAAATGCAGATAACCGTTGGGTTCCGGCGGAAAGCGGGTGCGGATTTTCGCCGCGTCCAGCGGGGCGTTGGCGTGCGTTTCGCCCAGACCGGGCTTTCCTGCCCAGCGGCGGGTCGCGTATTTTCCGCAGGCGAGGTCGGCCTCAACGATGTTGCGGATGAAATTGGCGGCAGGCGGCGCGGGAGGGGAGGCGGATTTCATTACGATGATCCCTGGCATGGAAAAGCAATCATTCTATAGGGTATCCGGAGTGGCCGCATCTGTGTTTTGGGATTGTTCGGGACAACCGCGTGAATACATTCGTCATGTGTGCCCGATTGCCTGCCCGTCCGAGCCGCGCCGCATGGCGAGCGCGTCCAGGTCAGTCCGACGCGGCGTCGAATCCGTCGTCAGGATGCGGAAGCGGCAGATCGGCAAGATCGGCGAAGGCGTCGGCCAGCGCCTGAAGCGGCGCTTTGCCGAACAGCGCAAACTCCTGGGAGGCGTCAGGGGCGCGGGCGCCGGAACGCGAGCGGTCGGCACCGTCTTCTGAAATGCGTTGTTCTCCACAAGGCTCGGCAAAATCTCGCGTGTTCCATTAGAATCCTGTCTTCCGTTCTTCTTCCCGCAGATGCCCGCTTCCCATGACTGACGCCCCTGTTGTCGAATCGCCCGCCGCGCCCCGTTTCGTGCATTTGCGCGCGCACAGCGAGTTTTCAATCACGGACGGCATTTTGCGGGCGGATGCCGCGATTGCGCGCGCGGCGGCGGACGCCATGCCGGCGCTGGCGATTACGGATCTCATGAACTTTTTCTGCCTGCTGAAGTTCTACGCAAAGGCGCGCGCGGCGGGTGTAAAACCCATTGTCGGAGCGGATTGCTGGATTGCCAATCCCGATGAGGCGGAACGGCCTTTTCGTCTGCTGCTGCTGGTGCGCAACCGGCAGGGCTATCGCCAGCTTTGCGAATTGCTGACGCGCGCTTACCTGCAACCCAACCGTCCGGAGAAGGCGCAGCTGCAACGGGAATGGTTTGCCGAAATCGGCTGTGACGGCCTCATCGCCCTCTCCGGCGCGGGATTGGGGGATGTCGGCGAAGCGGTGCTGGCGGGACATGGCGAGCAGGCGAAGGCGCGGGCGCTGGCCTGGGAGGCGCTGTTTCCCGGTGCGTTCTATCTCGAAGTGCAGCGTTCCGGCCAGCCGCAGGAGGAACAACTGGTTCAGGCGAGCATCCATCTGGCGGCGGAACTGGATTTGCCGGTGGCGGCAACGCATCCCGTCCAGTTCCTGAATCAGGATGATTTTCGCGCCCATGAAGCCAGGGTGTGCATCGCCGAAGGCTACACCCTGGGCGATACCCGGCGTCCGCGTACTTTTACGGAGGCGCAGTATTTCAAAAGCCAGGCCGAGATGGTCGAGTTGTTCGCCGACTTGCCGGAGGCGCTGGAAAATACGCTGGAAATCGCCCGTCGCTGCAATCTTGAATTGACGCTGGACAAGAATTTCCTGCCCCAATTTCCGACGCCAGACGGCGTGAGCCTGGCAACCTTCCTGACCCAACAGGCCGAAGAAGGCTTGGAAAAACGCCTCGTCGAACTTTTTCCCGACCCCGCCACACGCGCCCAACGTCGCCCGGAATACGATGCGCGTCTCAAAACCGAACTGCACACCATCATCCAGATGGGATTTTCGGGCTACTTCCTGATCGTGGCGGATTTCATCAACTGGGGCAAGAACAACGGCGTGCCGGTGGGGCCGGGACGCGGTTCCGGGGCAGGGTCGCTGGTGGCCTACAGCATTGGCGTCACCGATCTCGATCCGCTGCAATACGCGCTCTTGTTCGAGCGTTTCCTGAACCCGGAACGGGTTTCCATGCCCGACTTCGACATCGACTTCTGTCAGGACAACCGCTGGCGGGTGATCGAATACGTGCGCCAGCGTTACGGCGCCGACGCGGTGTCGCAGATCGCCACCTTCGGCGCCATGTCGTCGAAGGCGGTCGTGCGCGACGTGGGGCGGGTGCTGGATTTGCCGTATTCCCTCTGCGACCGCATCTCGAAATTGATTCCGGTGGAACAGAACAAGCCCGTGTCGCTCGCCGAGGCGCTGAAAAAGGAACCGGCTTTGGAAGAGATGATGGCGGGCGAGGACGGCGAATCGGTGCGCGTACTCTTCGATCTGGCGCGTCGTCTGGAAGACCTCACCCGCAATGTCGGCATGCACGCGGGCGGCGTGCTGATCGCGCCGGGGAAAATCACCGATTTTTGTCCCATCTACCAGGCCAGCGGCAACGACGCCTCGCCCGTGTCGCAATTCGACAAGGACGACGTGGAAAAGGCCGGTCTCGTCAAGTTCGACTTTCTTGGCTTGCGCAACCTCACCATCATCAAGCTGGCGCTGGAATACGTCGAGCGCCTGACCGGCGAAAAACCGGATTTGATGCGCCTGGGCTTCGACGATCCGGCGGTCTATCGCATCCTGAAGGAAGCCAACACCACGGCGATCTTCCAGGTCGAATCGGAGGGCATGAAAAAACTCCTGAAAAAACTGGAGCCAGACCGTTTTGAAGACATCATCGCCGTGCTGGCGCTGTATCGTCCGGGGCCGCTGGGTTCCGGCATGGTCGATGATTTCATCCTGCGCAAGAAGGGCAGGCAGACGATCGACTATTTTCATGACGACCTGAAAGACTGCCTCTCGCCCACCTACGGAGTGATCGTCTATCAAGAGCAGGTGATGCAGATTTCGCAGATCATCGGCGGCTATACGCTGGGCGGGGCGGATTTGCTGCGCCGCGCCATGGGCAAGAAAAAGCCCGAAGAAATGGCCAAGCACCGCACGACCATCGCCGAAGGCGCGAAAAATAAGGGCTACACGCCTAAACTCGCCGAACATCTCTTCGACCTGATGACCAAGTTCGCGGAATACGGCTTCAACAAGTCGCACACCGCCGCCTATGCCGTCATCACTTATCACACGGCCTGGCTGAAGGCGCATCATGCCGCCGCCTTCATGGCGGCGACGCTTTCGTCGGACATGGACAACACCGACGCCGTGAAAACATTTTATGAAGACGCGCTGGCCAACGGGCTTGTCATGCTGGGGCCGGACGTCAACACATCCGCCTACTGTTTCGAGCCTGTGGACGCGAAGACCGTTCGTTATGGCCTGGGCGCGATCAAGGGCGTGGGCGAGCAGGCCGTGCGTCTGATACTGGCGGCGCGGGAAAAAGAGGGCGCGTTCAAGAACCTGTTCGATTTCTGCTGCCGCGTCGACAAACGCCAGGTCAACCGCCGCGCCATCGAGGCGCTGGTCAAGGCCGGCGCTTTCGACGCCGTGGATCGCGCGCGCGAAAAACTCCTGGCTTCGGTCGGCATCGCCATGGAAGCCGCCGAACAGGCCGAGCGCAACGCGCTGCAAGCCAGCCTGTTCGATGCGGGCGAGGAAGGCGAGATCCACGCGCCCCAATACATCCAGGTCAAGCCCTGGAGCGAAAAGGAAAAACTGCTGTGGGAAAAGACGGCGCTGGGTTTTTTTGTTTCCGGCCATCCTTATGACAGTGTGCGCCAGGAGCTTTCCCGCTTCGTTTCTCGCCGTCTCAGCCAACTTGAGCCTGCGCGCGAACCAGTGCTCGTCGCCGGCATTGTCGTCGGCGTCCGCGTCCAGATGACCCGCCGCGGCAAAGTGCTGTTCCTGCAATTGGATGACGGCAGCGCGATGGTGGAAGTCTCCGTGTTCAACGCGCTGTTCGAGGCCGAGCGCGAAAAGGTCGTCACGGATGAAATATTGTTGATCGAAGGCAAGGTGAGCTACGACGAGTTTTCCAGCAATAACCGTGTCGTTGCCGACAAGCTGATGACTCTGGGCGAAGCGCGCGCCCGCTTTGCCCGCTGCCTTTCCCTGAACCTGAACGGTCAGGCGAACGCCGCCCGCCTGAAAGACCTGCTCACGCCTTTCCCCGGCCTCGCGCCCGTGCGCATCCGCTACCAGAATCACAGCGCCGTCTGCGAGCTTACCCTGGGCGCCCACTACCGCGTCAATCTGGATGACAGCCTGCTGCGCGATCTGTGCGAGTGGCTGAAGCCGGAAAACGTGCAAATCGTCTACGACTGACGCCGCGGCCTCCAGCACGGAAGAGAAGGCGCGGAAAACGCGGGGAACGGTGTTGTTCTGTCCGCCGCGCAAAGAATCCGCCGCCTGTGAGAAAGAAGAACGCGCGTCGCCCGTTTGGGTTTCATTCCGCCGCCGCGCGGCGTTCGCGCGGGCTGCTCTCCACCTGGAACAGCGCCCTGTCCTCCAGGCGCACGGCGGTAAGCGTCCCGCCCCAAATGCAGCCGCTATCCAGCGCCAGCAGGTTGGGCAGGCGATATAGTCCCAGCGCCGACCAGTGGCCGGTGATCAGCACATGGTCGGCGCTCTTGCGTCCGGGCAGCGCAAACCACGGCAGACATCCGGGCGGCGCGGAATCCAACCCTCCCTTGGCGGTAAATTCCATCTCGCAGTCATTGTTTGCGTGAAGGCGGCAAAAACGCATCCGCGTCATGGCGTTGACGATGACGCGCCAGCGGTCGACGCCCCGCAGCTTGCCCGACCAGCATGCCGGTTTGCCGCCCCAGATTTCCGCCAGGAACTCGCGGTAATTTTCGCCCTGCAAGCAGGCTTCGACTTCGGCGGCCAGCGTTCTGGCTTTTTTCACCCGCCATTGCGGCAGAAGCCCGGCGTGGACAAGACAGTATTCCCCTTCGACGCGGCAGAGCGGACGCTGGCGCAACCAGTCGAGCAACGCCGCCCTGTCCGGCGCGTCCAGCACGGCCTGCAGGGTATCGCCGCGGCTGCGGCGAGCGTTCGCGACTTCGGCAATCATCAGGAGATACAGATCATGATTTCCGAGCACCGTGATCGCGGCATCGCCCAGCGATTTGACGTACCGCAGGACGGCAAGCGAGTCCGGGCCGCGATTGACCAGGTCGCCCACCAGCCAGAGCCTGTCTTTTCGCGGATCGAAGGCGCAACGCGCCAGCAGACGCAGCAAGGAATCGAAACAGCCCTGAATGTCGCCAATCGCGTAGGTTGCCATGACGCGCCGGGTCAGAACACTTCGGCCTGCGCCAGCGGCACGCCCGTCCGATCCTTGGCGGAAAGATTGGGCAATGCGCCGTCCAGCGGCCAGTCTATGCCAATCTCCGGGTCATTCCAGAGGATGCGGCGCTCATGCGTCGGCGCGTAATAGTCCGTCGCCTTGTAGAGGAATTCCGCATATTCGCTCAGACACAGAAAACCGTGCGCAAAGCCCGGCGGTATCCAGAGTTGGCGCTTGTTTTCCGCTGAAAGCCGCGCCCCGCTCCATTGCCCGAAAGTGGGCGAGGCGCGGCGAATATCCACCGCCACGTCGAACACTTCGCCCGCCGTGACCCGCACCAGCTTGCCCTGCGGCTGGCGCAGCTGGTAATGCAGGCCGCGCAGCACATTCCGGACGCTGCGCGAGTGATTGTCCTGCACGAACCTGACCGTCAGGCCGCTCAAGGCGGCAAATTCGCGGGCATTGAAACTTTCAAAAAAGAAGCCGCGCGCG
>JAITJU010000227.1 GCA_031278735.1 Zoogloeaceae bacterium | reverse complement strand
GCGGCAAGCGTCACGCTCTCCGGCGTCTTGCCCGACAGAATGGCCGCCGCGCGCCGCGTTTCCGCTTCCGCCGCCGCGTCCCTGGCGGGCGGTGCGGCGGCGGGACGAGCGGCCTGCGTGGCGGCGGCGGCAGGTCTGGGCGGCGGCGGCGCATTCTGCGCGGATTGCCGCGCGGCGGGAGGCGTTACGCTTATCACGGAAACGGACGGCGCGGCGGCGGCTTCCGGCGCGGCAGGCTCGGCGGGAATGGCGGGAATGGCGGGCGCGGCGGCGGCGTCCGCAGGAGGCAAGGCTTCCACCGCATTCGGGTTGGGTATGCGGATTTCCACTTCCTCTTCCGACGTCTGCGGTTCGCCGTCCATGACCAGCGGCAACCCCAGCACGGCAAAAGCGGCAAAGGCCGCCGCGCCCATCAGACGGCGGCGCGCTTTTTTCTTGAGTTGCAACTGGGCATCATCGGCGTCATTCGTGCGCGGCATTTCCTTCCCCTGTTCTGTCCTGTCCATTTGACGACCGCCGGGCGGAAGCCAGAACTTCCAGCGCCGCCGCAACCGTATGGAACGATCCAAAGACGGCGATTCTATCATTTTCGCCCGCGCGCTTCCGTGTTCGTTTTTGCGCCGCCGCCAGCGCCGCCCGCGGAGAGGCGTGACAACTGAAAGACGCGCCGGGATCGGCCTGCCGCACCGCTTCGGCCAATGCCGCCGCCGTCAGGCCGCGTATGCCGGGAAGACTTGCCAGAAACCAGTGCCGGATTTTTCCGCGCAAGGCGGCAACGCTGCCCGCCACGTCTTTGTCCGCCAACATGCCCAATACAGCGTAGGTATGGTCAAAAAAACCCATTTCCGCCAGATTCTCCGCCAGCGTCCGCATCGCCTGCGGGTTGTGCGCCACGTCCAGCACCAAAACCGGATCGTCGCCCCGCTTGGGCAACACCTGAAAACGTCCGGGCAACGCGGCTTGCGCCAGGCCTTCGCGCATCGCCTGCGCGGACACGGGCAAGCGGTCGGCAAGCGTCTCCAGCGCGGCAACGGCAAGCGCGGCGTCCTGCAACTGCGCCTTGCCGCGCAAGCCCGGATAGGCAAAATTGCGGCGGCGCGGACGACCGTCTTCCTGCCGCCGCCAATACTGCCAGGAGAGACGCGACGCTTCCATAACCGCGAAGCCAAAATCCCACCCCATGCGCCGCAAGGGCGCGTTCAGCTGCGCTGCGCGCCGCAAAAGGCTTTGCGGCGGATCCGCGTCGCCGCACAGGGCGGGACGCCCGGCGCGGAAAATCCCGGCTTTCTCGAAACCGACGCTTTCCCGATCCGCGCCCAGCCACTCCTGATGATCGAGATCGACGACCGTCACGAGCGCGACATCCGCGTCATACAAATTGACCGCGTCCAGCCGTCCGCCCAGACCGACTTCCAGCGCCAGCGCCTCGCACCCCGCCGCCGCGAACACTTGCCAGGCCGCCAGCGTGCCGAATTCAAAATAGGTGAGCGGAATATTTCCCGCCATCCGCCGCGCCGCTTCCACCTCGGCAAAGGCGGCGCACAGGGCGGCGTCGCTCGCCGGACGCCCGTCCACGCGCACCCGCTCGTTGTAGCGCAACAAGTGCGGCGAGGTATAACAGCCCACCCGAAAACCGGCGCGAACAAGGATGGATTCCAGATAGGCAACGGTGGAACCCTTGCCGTTCGTGCCCGCCACCGTGACGATCGGACAAAAGGGACGCTGCCCCAGCGCCGCGCTCACCCGCCGCGCCCGCGCCAGACCCAGCTCGATCCCGGCCTGCCCCTTGGGATGCAGGCTTTCGAGATAGATAAGCCAGGCGGAGAGGTCGCGCGGAACGTTTTTCATCATGCCGGAAGCGATCCTTCAGCCCGCAAAATCCATTCGCGCGCCATCCAGAAAGGCGCGCCGATTGCCGCAGCGCCCCGGCGCGCTTCATCATCCTTGTTTTCGTTTTCTTCCATGTCCGCGCTCCTTCGCTTCCCCGCGACGCCTGCACCGGCAGCGCGACAATCCAACGCCGCCAGAGACCTGTGCCGCCAGACGCCTATGCGCAAAAAGCGCCGCCGATCAGTGTGATTTTCGTTTTGCCGATGAGTTCGCGGTTCATGAAAGGCGTGTATTTGCTGGCGCTTGCCAGGGTTTGGGGCGTGACCCGCCAGCTTGCGCCAGGGTCGAACAGACAGATGTCCGCGGTCGCGCCCGCGGAAAGGCAGCCCAGGTCATCGCGGCCAAGGACGGCGGCGGGCACGGAGGTCAGGGGAGCAAGCGTGTCGATCAGCGGCAATTGCGCTTCGCGTCCCCATTGCAAGGTGAGCGGCAGCAGCAGCTCCAGGCCGGTCGCGCCGGGTTTGGCTTCGCTGAAGGGGAGCAGCTTGTCGTCGTGACTCAGGAGCGTGTGATCCGAGCAGAGCGCGACCGCGCCATCGAGCGCCCCTCGCCGCAGGGCGTCGCGATCCCGCTCGCCGCGCAGCGGCGGATCGAAGCGGGCAAGCGTATCGAAAAAGCCGATGTCGCGCTCGGAAAGATGCAAATGGTGAATG
The DNA here is from genome assembly GCA_031278735.1 of Zoogloeaceae bacterium. Lineage (GTDB taxonomy): Bacteria > Pseudomonadota > Gammaproteobacteria > Burkholderiales > Rhodocyclaceae > Azovibrio. The sequence continues at coordinate 4,254 of JAITJU010000227.1, read as the reverse complement.
CCGATGTCGCAGGTGACGGCCACGCCGTCAGCCCGCGCTTTTTTGATCATGTTCATGCCCGCGGCGGAAGAAATGCGGCGCAGATGCAGACGCACGCCGGTATCGGCGGCCAGGGTGAGAAAGGTGGCGATGGCGACGGTTTCGGCGCTGACGGGGATGCCGGTCAAGCCCAGACGACTGGCGACCTCGCCGTCGTGCGCGAAGCCGTTTCGAGAAAGATAAAAATCCTGCGGCTGCATCCAGATGGCAAAACCGAAAGTGGCGGCGTACTCGAAGGCGCGCAGCAGCGACTGGGTGTCCAGAACCGGGCGCTTGCCCTGCGAGAAGGCGACGCAGCCGGCGGCGGCAAGCCCCGCCATTTCCGCCAGACGTTCGCCGTCAAGATTCTGGGTAAGCGCGCCCAACGGCAGCAGGCGCGCCAAACCCAGGTCGGCGGCTTCCTGCATCAGGCGCTCGACCAGTTCCGGCTCATCCAGCGGCGGATTGAGATCGGGCGGACACACCAGCGTGCTGATGCCGCTGGCGACGGCGACCCTGAGTTCAGCGGCAAGACGCCCGCCGGGACGGGCGCAGAGGTCGATGAGGCCAGGGGCGACGACAAGCCCGGCCGCGCCGATCTCCCGATCGGCATGAAAATCCGCGGGAGGAACGCCGACGCTGACGATTTTCCCGGCGGCGACGCACACGTCGGCAATCTGGTCGATCTGGTTTTTCGGGTCGACGACGCGACCATTCTGGATGACGATTTTCATCGTGAAACGCACTCCGGTTCATAGGCGCCGCAAGACAACAACGCCTCGCGACGGTTGTTAACGCGACGAAAACACGCGGCGACGGACATTTATTTCTTGCCGTTCAATATGCTCATGACCGCCATGCGCACCGCGATGCCGAAAGTAACCTGGTCGAGAATGACGGCCTGCGCGCTGTCGGCAACGGCGGAATCGATTTCCACACCCCGGTTCATCGGGCCGGGATGCATGACGATGGCGTCTGGTTTGGCCAGCGCCAGTTTTTCCGGCGTGAGGCCGTAACGCTGGAAGTACTCGCTGGCCGAAGGCAGCAGCGCGCCGTCCATGCGCTCGTTTTGCAGGCGCAGCATGATGACGACATCGCAGTCGCGCAATCCTTCCCGCATGTCGTGATACACGCGGACGCCCATGTTGGCGAGGTCGGAAGGCAACAGGGTCTTGGGGCCGACGGCGCGGACTTCCCTGGCACCCAGCGTGGTCAACGCGCAGATGTCGGAACGGGCGACGCGCGAATGCAGAATGTCGCCCACAATGGCAATGGTCAGCGCCGAAAACTCCCGCTTGTAATGCCGAATGGTATACATGTCGAGCAACCCCTGGGTCGGATGGGCGTGACGGCCATCCCCCGCATTCACGACGTGGATGTCGTCATGCCCCATGCGGCGCAGGTGTTCGGCAATGAGGTAGGGCGCGCCGGAAGCGGCGTGGCGCACGACGAACATGTCGGCGTGCATGGCGCAGAGGTTGTCGATGGTGTCGAGCAGGGTCTCGCCCTTGGCGGTGGAGGAACGGGTGATGTCGAGGTTGATGACGTCGGCGGAAAGGCGCTTGGCGGCGATTTCAAAGGTCGTGCGGGTGCGGGTGGAATTCTCGAAGAAGAGGTTGAACACGCTTTTCCCTCGCAGGAGCGGCAGCTTCTTGACTTCCCGGTCGGCCAGTCCCAGAAAGGAGGCGGCGGTATCGAGAATGCGCGTCAAGACTTCGCGCGGCAACCCGTCAATGGCGAGCAGGTGCGTCAATTCGCCTTTTGCGTTCAATTGCGGGCTAGGCATGATGCTCCATCTCCCAGAAAAGCGCGCCCTCCTCATTGCGGCTCAAGATAAGCCCCGTGCTGCGCGGCAGTTCCAGACTCCAGACGCGGTAATTGGGCGCGATCGGCAATTCCCGGCAACCCCGGTCGGCAAGCACGGCGAGTTCGATGGCGGCGGGACGCCCGTAATCGAACAATTCGTTCAGGGCGGCGCGGGTGGTGCGGCCCGTGTAGAGCACGTCATCGACCAGAATCAGGCGGCGATCATTGACGTCGAATGGAATCCGCGTCGGGCGCACCTGCGGATGCAAGCCCTTTTCCGCGAAGTCGTCGCGGTAAAAGGAAATATCGATCATCCCGGCGGCATCGGTCAGTCCAAGCAGCTCGACCAGGCGTTCGGCAATCCAGGCGCCGCCGCTGAAAATGCCGACCAGCGCGACGTCGGGCGCGATCGTCGGGCGAATCAGGTCGGCGAGCGCCCGGCACTGGGCTTCGGCGTCAGGCAGGGGAGGGAACGGAGCGGCATTCATCGGCGTGGTCATGAGGATGGTCAAACCAGGTTTGTAAAATCAGCTGCGCCGCCACCGCGTCTACCAGCGGCTTCGCGTCCTTGGCGCGCTTCCCCGCTTCCCGCAGGCGGGTTTCGGCTTCGCGGGAGGTCAGACGCTCGTCGGCTTCCCGCACCGGCAGGGCAAAGCATTGCCGAAGATCGGCGGCAAAAGCGCGGGCGCGCAAAGTCATGGCGTGCGCCGCGCCGTCGACATGGACGGGATGGCCGACGATCAGGCATTCTGGACGCCACTCGTCGATCAGGCGGGCAATGGCGGCCATGCGTTCGCCGTCCTTGCCCGCCCGAATCACGGTCAACGGATGCGCCTGCCGCAGGGCGGTTTCTCCCACGGCGACGCCCGTGCGCTTTTCGCCGAAGTCAAAGGCAAGCACGGATCCCATGCGTTTCAGGCGTGTCCGGCCACGTCGGAGAGCTGGGCAAAACTCACGCCCAGCATCTGCATGGCGGTTGGCAAACGGCTCTCCGGCGGCTGCCCGAAGAGCACTTCCTCGCTCGCCGGCACGGTGAGCCAGGCGTTTTGTCCCACTTCGGACTCCAGTTGTCCCGCACCCCAGCCCGCGTAGCCCAGCATCATGATGATGTCTTTGGGTTCGCCGCTGACGCTGATGGAGACGAGAATATCCTTGGAACTGGTCAGTCCCACCTCGTCGGTGATGCGCATACTGGACTGCCAGTCGCCGCGCGGACGATGCAACACGAAGCCGCGATCCATCTGCACCGGCCCGCCAAAATGCACCGGCAACGCGGCAACCCCCGGCGCGCGCAATTCCAGCTCGACCTTCTCGAAGAGTTTCGCCAGCGTGAGATCGAGCGGACGATTCACGATCACGCCCAGCGCCCCCTGCGGATTGTGCTCACACACATAAATCAGGGCGCGATTGAAATAGGGATCGAGCATCGCGGGCATGGCGATCAGAAAGTGGTGGGTAAGATTCAGGAATTCCATGTTGGAATTCTAACCCCGATCACTGTCCTTCGCCCCCTCTGATTAGCTTATAACAATATTGTCTTTGTTTTTGGTTATTGGGCTGATACGGTAATAAATATTGCCGGATTCCGGCGTTTTCTGGAGAATGACATGAGCTTATTCAATGACAATATTCGTTCCGTCGGGCGCACGCCTCTGGTGCGGCTGAATCGCGTCACGGATGGCGCGGGCGCGACGGTGCTGGCGAAGATCGAGGGGCAGAATCCGGCCTATTCGGTGAAGGATCGCATCGGCGTGGCCTTGATCGAGGACGCGGAAAAGCGCGGCCTTCTGGGTCCGGGCAAGGAGCTGGTGGAGCCGACTTCCGGCAATACCGGCATCGCGCTGGCCTACGTGGCGGCGGCCAAGGGCATCAAGCTGACGCTCACCATGCCGGAAACCATGAGCATCGAACGCCGCAAATTGCAGGCGGCCTTTGGCGCGAAGCTGGTATTGACCGAGGGCGCGAAGGGAATGCCGGGCGCGATTGCCAGGGCCACGGAAATCGCGGCTTCCGATCCCAAGTACGTGCTGCTGCAACAGTTCAAGAATCCCGCCAATCCGGCGATCCACGAGGCGACGACCGGGCCGGAAGTCTGGGAGGACAGCAAGGGCGCGGTGGATGTGTTCGTCTCCGGCGTCGGCACGGGCGGCACGATTACCGGCGTTTCCCGCTACATCAAGAAGACCAGGGGCAAGGCGATTGTCTCCGTGGCGGTGGAGCCGGCTTCCAGTCCGGTGTTGACGCAGACGCGCGCAGGCCAGCCGACGCAGCCCGGCCCGCACAAGATTCAGGGCATCGGCGCGGGCTTCGTGCCGGACACGCTGGATTTGTCGCTGGTCGATGCGATCGAGCAAGTGACGAACGAGGAAGCCATCGAATACGCGCGGCGGCTGACCCGCGAGGAAGGCATCCTGGCCGGCATTTCCTCCG
>JAITJU010000202.1 GCA_031278735.1 Zoogloeaceae bacterium | reverse complement strand
GGGTCAAAAGAGGTTTGCAGCGATGGAACTGACGGCAAGGGCGGGTCTGAAGGCCGCCAACCTCTCTTTCTGGAGGCACTTCGCTTGTACTATAGCCAGGCAAATAACCGAGCGCGATGACAAATGTATTCATGCGATTGCCCTGGCGACTCCCGTTCCATCCGCGTCTCCGGCATGCGGGCGCGGGGAGGACGCATACGGCACTTTGGAGTGCGGAAGCCGCCATTGCAGGATTTTTTGTCCTCCATTCTCTGAGCACTGTCCTCCGAAAATGCGGCGCGTTATAATGGCGCGGTCTTGAACCTTGGCCGCTGGATGTCCCGGATGGGCGTCCGGCGGTCGATTTTTTGCATCGGGAAAACTCATGAGCCAAAAGACGCCCCTGACCGTGACCGGCGCGGAAAAACTGCGCGAGGAACTGCGCCTCCTAAAATCCGTGGAGCGCCCCAACGTCATCGCCGCGATTGCGGAGGCGCGTTCGCACGGCGATTTGTCGGAAAACGCCGAATACGACGCCGCCAAGGAGCGCCAGGGCTTCATCGAGGGGCGCATCCAGGAAATCGAGAGAAAGCTCGCCCACGCCCAGACGATCGACCCCCGGCTTCTGGACGCCGATGGCCGCTGCGTCTTCGGCGCGACCGTGGAGATGGAGGATCAGGATTCCGGCGAGACCATGGCGTACCAGATCGTCGGCGAGGACGAGGCAGACATCAAGGCAGGCAAGATTTCGGTGGGTTCGCCGCTCGCCCGCGCCCTGATCGGCAAATGCGCCGGGGACATCGCCCAGGTGCAAGCTCCGGCGGGCTTGCGGGAATACGAGATATTGGAGGTGCGCTATGAGTAGGGCATGGGGCGCGATGATCTGTGAATTTCCGCAACGCCTGCCGCCGTTCGTCATCCGTCGACAAGAGCGGGAACGCTGACGGAAGGCTGCGGCAAACCATGGACGACCACGATAACTTTTTCGGCGCGCGAGCCTCCGGCTTGCGATTGCGGGCGGGAAGCCCGCGAACGAATGGAAAATTATCGCGGCCAGCGCAATCACAAGAGGCGCGGGCGCGAAGAGAACGCGGTTGCCCCCGGACGCCCGGCCTGTAACGATTGTCCGAAACGGAGGCTTTTTGCATCATCATGTCGATACCTGGACTTGAGGCGTGGCAGCATACGCCGCAGGGGCGTTATGTGCTGGATTGGGAGACGGCGCGGCTGGATGTGGCGGTAGCAGACGTGTTTGGCTTCAACGCGCTGCAAATCGGCTTGCCGGAGCGGGATTTTCTGCGCGCCAACCGGATGCCCTTGCGCCAGACGCTGAATGACGCCCCGGATGCGTCCGGCGGCGTGGCGTGCGCTTTCACGCACCTGCCGATTGCCGCGCAGAGCGTGGATTTGGTGGTCTTGCCGCATGTGCTGGAGTTTTATCCGGAGCCGCACCAGATTCTGCGCGAGGTCGAGCGCATTCTGCGTCCCGAGGCCCGTTTGTTCATTCTCGGCTTCAACCCCCTGTCGCTCTGGGGCATGAAGCGGCGGCTGACGTCTGCCGCCGCGCGTCAGCAGCAGGGTTTCCCCTGGAACGCGCATTATCTTTCCGTGGCGCGCATCAAGGATTGGCTGAAACTTCTGGGTTTCGAGGTTGACCGGGGCGCATTTGGCATTTACGCGCCGCCCTGCAAAAGCGAGCAATGGCTGCTGAAACGCTGGCGCTTCATGGAATTGGCGGGCAATCGCTGGTGGGGGTTCGCAGGCAGCGTCTATATGCTGCGCGCTGTCAAACGGGTCGCCGGGATGCACCTGATTCTGCCCGCCTGGGATCGGCGCAGTCTGGCGGGTAAGGCGCTGATAAAACCCGTCGCGCACAAAACACGCGAGGATAGCCAACATGAATGAAGAACTTCTGATCGAGATTTATGCCGACGGCGCTTGCAGCGGCAATCCCGGCCCCGGCGGCTGGGGCGTCCTGCTGCTCTGCGGCGGCAATAGCCGCGAAATCTGGGGCGGCGAGGCGCACACGACCAACAATCGCATGGAATTGACCGCCGTGATTCAGGCGCTCCAGGCGCTCAAGCGCCCGGCGACCGCCCGTATCTATACGGATTCGACCTATGTGCAGCAAGGCATCAGCCAGTGGATACACAACTGGAAAAGAAGAGGCTGGAAAACCGCCGATAAAAGCCCGGTCAAGAATGTCGATTTATGGAAGGAACTCGACCGCGTCGCCGCTTTGCATCAACTGGAATGGCTCTGGATCAAGGGGCATGCGGGCAATTCGGGCAACGAGCGCGCCGACAGGCTTGCCCGGCGCGGCATCGAGGAAGTTTTAGAGACGCGCCGCCGGGATTCGGGAAGTGCCCTGCCCGCCGCAGTCCGCGAGGAAAAGCAGGGATAGATCGAAGGCCTGCACATCCTTGGTGAGCGCGCCGATGGAGATGCGGTCTATCCCGGTTGCGGCGACGGCGCGCAGATCGGCCAGGGTAAGGCCGCCGGAGGCTTCCAGGACGGCGCGTCCCCGATTGAGCTGAACGGCGCGGGCAAGCGCGGGAAGATCGAAGTTATCCAGCAGCAGCATGGTTGCGCCCGCGGCCAGCGCGGCTTCCATTTCCGCCAGATTTTCCACTTCGATCTGCACGAAGCGGCAGCGCGGGTTTTTTTGCGCGATTTGCAAGGCCGCATGGAGGGCGGCGCGAATGCCGCCCGCGGCCAGGATGTGATTTTCCTTGATCAGGATGGCGTCCCAGAGGGCAAGGCGATGATTGCCGCCGCCGCCCGTGCGCACGGCGTATTTTTGCGCCAGGCGCAGTCCCGGCAGGGTTTTGCGGGTATCGACAATCCGCGCGCGCGTGTCGGCGACGGTATTGACGCATTGGCGGGTCTTGCTGGCGACGCCGGAGAGCATCTGCAAAAAATTGAGCGCGCTGCGCTCGCCGCTCAACAGCGCGCGCGCAGCGCCTTCCAGTTCGCACAGCGTCTGTCCAGGCGCAAGGCTTGCGCCTTCTTCCGCCTGCCAGACGATGCGCGTCGGCGTTGCGCCGTCCCTGTCCAGTTGGGCGAAGCATTCGTCGAACCATGCCTGGCCGCAGAGGATGCCGCTCGTCCGCGCCATGACCCTGGCCTTGATGGTTAGCCCGGCGGGGACAAGTTCCGCCGACAGATCGCCTGCGCCGATATCTTCCGCCAGCGCGCGGCGCGCGTTGGCGGTGATTTCTTCCTTCAGGAGCGGGTCGATCATGGCGTCTCCAGCGCCTGTTTCAGGATGGGCAGGGCGGAAAGGGCATTGGGCCAGCCGACATAGAAAGCGAGATGGGTGATGCTTTCCGCGATTTGCGCGCCGCTCAGACCATTGTGCAGCGCGCGTTCAAAGTGGAAAGGCAGTTGCGCGTTCTGGCCGTTGGCGATGAGAGCGGACAGGCTGATCAGGCTGCGATCCCGGGGCGACAGGCCGGGCCGCCGCCAGAGATCGCGAAAAATCACGTTGCTGGTGTAGCGGGTCAGGCAGGGCGCGATCTGGCCGAACTGGCGGCTGAAATTTTTGGCGCGCCTGTTTTCGGCGGCTTCATCGAGGGGCAGGGGCGGCTGCGAAGCGGCGGGAATCTGTTCGGGGCTGACGCCGTGCCGCGCGAATGCTTCCCGCGCCGCCGCAATGGCGCTCATGGCGTTTGTCCAGCCCGTGTAAAAAGCGAGGTGCGTGATCGTCTCGGAAATTTCACCGGGCTTGACGCCGTTTTCCAGCGCCATGTTGAGATAGGAGGGCAGGCCGATATGCTGATTTTTGGCAATCAGCGCCGCCAGCGTGATGAGACAGCGGTCGCGCAGCGGCAGATCGGGGCGCTTCCAGAGATCGGCGAGCGGGCCTGCGGTGTATTTGTCCAGCGCGGGCGCGACATTCATGGAAACAGGGTTTTTCATGACTTTTCCTCGTGTGTGATGAACAAAGATTTCGCGCCCCGCAAAGCTGGCGGTCATGGCGCCCCGGCGCTCTCCTCGCCGAAAACCTCCAGCATTTCCGCATAGGCTTCCAGCAGGCCGGGGCCGGGATGGATGAAGTGGGCGGCGTCAAGGCCGACGACATTGAAGCCGGGATCGGGCGCAATCGCGCGGCAGGATTCGGCGGACTGGCTGCCCAGCGCGACCACGATTTCCGGCCTGCCTTCGGCAATCAGGGTCTCGATGTCGGCGTGACGGATTTTAGGAGCGTTTTCCACGACTTCAAAACCGGCTTGCGTGAAAAGGTCGCCCACGAGATGTCCGCGGCCAAATGAATAGGGATTCCCCATGCAACTGGAAAGCACGAGCACACGCTTGCCCTTGTTGCGCGCCGCGAGTTTTCGGGCGGCGGCGCGCCAGGCCTTGCCGAAAGCGGCAACGCGCGCGGCGGCGTTTTTGGCGCGGCTGGCTTTGGCCAGGGTCGCGAGCATGTTTTCGACATCCGCGAGCGAGGAAAAGCCGTCGAGGCGCAAAAGCCGCGCGCCGGAAGGCGTGATCCTTTCCATGCGTTCGGCGTCCGCCCAGTTGGAGGTGACGAACAAATCCGGAGAAAGCGCGGCGATGGCTTCGGCGTCCGGGTCGAGTATGCCGCCCGTGCGCGGCAAGGCGAGTTCTTCCCGGTCGTAGCGGGAAACGCCGACGATGCAGCCGCCACGCCCCAGCCATTCCAGCGCTCGCGTCAGATAGGGCGACTGGCTGACGATGCGCGGACAATCGTCGGCGCGGGCGGCGGGCGTCACGCACAGCGCGCCAACCAGCGCCAGCGCGCAGGCGAAACAGGAGCGGCGCGTCATGGTTTTCTTCTCTCCCCCTTGATTCATCAAGGCGACAAAATACCCTTGTTTTGCCTTTCAGGAAATCCCCGACATCCCTGACGCGCGCAAGATTCGCCTTCCCAATCGGGGGTCGCGCCGATTGGGGTTTGGCTCATCGCGGGCTGTAGCGCAGGCCGATGAAGGCGTTGAAGCCGTCCGTGCCGTAGTTTCGGACGGTTTCGTATTTCTTGTCGAAAATGTTGTTCAGGCGCGCTTCCAGGCTGATTTCCCTGGTCAGGGCATAGCGCGCCGTCAGATTGGCGAGCGCGTAGCCGCCCATTTCTTCCTTGCTGGCGGCGTTCTTCAGGTAATTGCCGTCATAGCGGCGTCCCGCGCCGATGACTTCCACGCCGCTCTCCAGCCCCCCCCCCCAGACATGCGTGAGCGCGATGCTGGCCTTGTTGCGCGCCCGGCGCGCCAGGTTTTCATAGCCGACGCCCGCCGCGTCCTTGCTCTGGTTTTCGGCGTTCAGCCAGTCGTAGCTGGCGGTGAGGCTCCAGGCGCCGAATTGCCCGGCGTAGGCAAGCGTCACCCCTTCCAGCAGCGCCTTGTTGACGTTTTCGTTCCGGCAATGCCACATCGCGTCGCAAGTGTACACGATCAGGTTCTTGACGCGGTTGTGGTAATAGGTTGCCGATGCCCGATGCGCGCCTTGCTCCCAGACGAGGCCGACCTCGCCGTTTTTCGCTTCCTCCGGCTCAAGATCGGGGTTGCCGCCCCAGGCGGGACGGTACAAGTCGATGACGGAAGGCGCGCGAAAGGCTGTGCCGTAGCTGACGCGCGCGCGCAGCGCCTCCGTCAGTTGATGACCATAGGCCGTGCCGTAAGTGCTCTTGCCGCCGAATTCGGAATGCTTGTCATGCCGCGCGTTTACCTGCCAGCTGTGCCTGTCCGCATGCGCCGTCCAGCCGACGAGAAAAGAGGTGTTGCGGATTTCCGGCGCGTGGTCGGGGTACTGATCCGTGCCGTCGGCATGACGCGGCCCGATGCGCTGCCTTTCTTTTTCCACTGCCGCAATCGCCTTGCCCAGCGGCAGCGTGAGGTCATTCTGCCAGGAAACCTGGCTGTTGCGGGTATGCGTTTTGCTGATGGATTCGGCGGGAGGAGACCCCCAGGCGTTCCAACTGTAATCCCTGTAGTCGTTTTCGCTTTCCCCGTAACGCAGCGTGCTCTCCCAGTTTTCCAGCCAGCGGTTTTTGCTGTAGAGCTGCCATTGCTCGGTTTCAAAACGGTTGCGGGTATCGTAATGGCCGTCCGGCGGCGTATTGCCGCTGTCGTAATTCACCAGCCCCTCGTTACGGCGGTAAATCAGGCCGACTTCATGTCCCTGAACGGGCAGAAAGGCAAGCGAAGCCGCGCCGCCGACGTTGCGGTAGGCGTCGTCATCGGCGTCCTTGTTCCTGGCGTTGCGTTGCGCGGAAAATCCGTCGCTCTGGTAATGGTTGCCCTCCACCCGAAAACGCCAGTGTTCGTTGCCGCCGGAAAGCCCGGCGGCGGCCTTTTGCGCGTCATGACTGCCGTAGCCGATGAAGCCGTCGGCGGCAAGCCCCGGTTTTCCGCGCCGGGTGATGATGTGGATGACGCCGCCAATGGCGTCCGCGCCATAGAGCGCGGACGCCGGGCCGCGCAGGATTTCGACGCGCTCCACGCTGTCCAGCGAGAGAAAACGCAAGGGCGAATCACCGTTGGCGGCATTGACGGCAATGCCGTCGACAATGACCTTGGTCTGGGAATTGTTCGCGCCGCGCACAAAAAAACTCGTCTGCGTGCCCGGCCCGCCGCTGGTTGCCGCCTGTACGCCGGATTGCCGGGCGAGCAGTTCGGTAATCGTGTCCTGTCCGCTCTTTTCGATTTCTTCCCGGTCGATGATGGTCACGTCGGCAAGCACTTCCGAAACGCGCATGGGCAGGCGCGTGGCGGTGACGATGATGGGGGACGGATTGCTTTCCACGCCGGATGACGGGGGCGACGCCTGGGAGAAGGCGGAAAGCGGCATGAGCGATGCCGCCAAAAAGGAAATGGGAAATCGACGCCCCTGTCGGGCGCTTCGGGATAGTGATGACATGATGCTTTCCTTTCTCGTCTGCGACCCCGCAGACCGAAAACAATGAAAAGGGAAGCGTTGGCGGAAAAACGGCAGGAAACCGATTCCAGGCAAGGAAACGCGGAAAGATTTCCGGCAATGCCGCCGCAACGCATCCGTTACGTGTCGACAGGCCGGTCTCCGGGCTTGCGAGTCAGGAAAATCCTTGCGTTACCGCCTTCCCGGGCAAAAACCCAGTGGCATTCCAGTAACGCCGCACTCGCCTACCGTTGCGGGGGCAGCAGCGGCATTGCGTCCTGGGGGACGCGCACCGCTTTCCCGTTTCACTGCCCGCGGAGGAACCGATGGGCAGCACCTGAAAACGGGCGCAGTATAGCAATAAAACCGTTCGCCGGGGAAAAAGGCGCGCGCCGGGCAATCATTCGGCGAACCGGACGTGACAATCGCCGTCCGCTCCCTTGCGGCCAGCGCCGCGCCGAAGGCCGACAACCATCGACGCTGAAAACCGGCCACCGTAATCGCGATTCGCTCCCGATGACGCCTCGCGTCAAATATCCCTATCCTGAAAAACCGGCAACACAGTAAAATTTGCACATTCCATCCCCGACCCTCGACTTCCGATTCCCGATGCTCGCCTACCTGCTGCGCCGCCTGCTTTATGCTGTTCCGATACTGGTTGGCGTCAATCTCCTGACCTTTGCCCTCTTTTTCATGGTCAACACGCCGGACGACATGGCGCGGATGCAGTTGGGCGTCAAGCATGTAACGAAGGATGCCATCAACAAATGGAAAGCGGAGCGCGGCTATGACCTGCCGCTTTTCTGGAACGCCGACGCCAGGGGAACGGACAGACTCGCCCGCACCATCTTCGTGCAGAAATCGGCGCGCATGTTCATCGGCGATTTTGGACGCGCCGAGGACGGGCGCGACATTACCCGCGAAATAGCCGCGCGCATGGGGCCGTCCCTGGCCATTGCCGCGCCGACCTTTGTCCTGACGCTCTTCGTCGCCATCTGCCTGGCGCTGGCGCTCGCCTTTTTCCGCGCCACGGCGCTGGATTTCTGGGGCGTGGCGATTTGTGTGCTGTTGATGTCCATTTCCAGCCTGTTCTACATCATCGGCGGCCAATACCTGTTCGCCAAAGTCTGGCGGCTCGTGCCGATTTCCGGCTTCGGCGAAGGACTGGACAACTGGCGCTTCCTCATTCTGCCGGTGTTCATTGGCGCGGTCAGCGGCGTAGGCGCCTCGACCCGCTGGTATCGCACTTTTTTTCTGGAAGAGGTCAACAAGGATTACGTGCGCACCGCCCGCGCCAAGGGATTGCCGGAAACCCGCGTGTTCTTCCGGCACGTGCTCAGAAACGCCCTGATTCCCATCCTGACCGGCGTCGTTGCCTTGATCCCGCTGTTGTTCATGGGTTCCCTGCTCACGGAATCCTTTTTTGGCGTTCCCGGACTGGGGAGCTACACCATAGACGCCATCAACGCGCAGGATTTTTCTGTCGTGCGCGCCATGGTTTTCATCGGCTCCGCGCTCTATGTCGCCGGTCTCATCCTGACCGACATTTCCTACACGCTGGTTGATCCGCGCATCCAGTTTGGCCGATGATGAATTTTCAGCCCGTCCTGCTCTGGTCTGATCTGTTGCTCTGGCTCCTGGCCTTTGCCGCCGCCGGTCT
>JAITJU010000196.1 GCA_031278735.1 Zoogloeaceae bacterium | reverse complement strand
GGGTCAAAAGAGGTTTGCAGCGATGGAACTGACGGCAAGGGCGGGTCTGAAGGCCGCCAACCTCTCTTTCTGGAGGTGTTTCGCTCGTACGGTAACCCGGCAAACAACCAGGCGCAATGACAAATGTATTCATGCGATCGCCCTGACAACTTGCCAACGTTGCATCAAAAGTTCATGGCGGGTCGTATTCATGGGCGGGCGTTATGGTCATCGGATTCGATACCCGGATCATGCCAGAAATGGTCGCCCGCATCCTTTGCCGCTCAGCCCGGTTCAGAACCCAATTCTGCCGGGTTTTGCAAAAGGCTCCTATCAGCAAGCGTAGCCTGGAATAAACGCGCGGCGGCGAGTTGCGGCTTACGCCTAGCCCGTCCTACGCCCTGCATCCGGGCTACGCTTGCTGTGCTTGCGGTAATCTCCGAGCGCACTGCGGGCGTTCTATGCAAACGAAGTTCCACCTTCTTCTTTCCTTGCTTTCAGCGAATCTACCGTTTCCTGCAACACTTCCCGCACAAAAAACAGCGGCCAGCGTGAATATTGGACCGAATCGTACGGGATGCTACACATAACGCCAAAAAATAACTGCACCTTTTGCAAAATCTCGCGGAATTGGGGTTTGATCCGGGTTGCGCGGTAAGAAAGAAAAAGCGGGCGACCACATGATCCAAAAGTGTTGAATCTGATTTTTAACGAGATGGGAGGCAAGCGCGGGCCTTCATGCCCCGGCCATCCTGTTCATTCGCCCTTCTGGAACCTGATCTTCCCTGCTTCTCCGCGCACGCGGATGGCGTCCTTCGCCGCGAATTTGCCTTCGAGAATCTGTTTGGCGAGCGGGTTTTCCAGTTCCTGCTGGATGGCGCGCTTCAGGGGACGCGCGCCGAATACCGGGTCGAAGCCGGCGCGGGCGAGTTCGGTGAGCGCGGAATCTTCCACTTCCAGACGCATGTCCAGCCGGGCGAGGCGTTTTTCCAGATAGCCCAGTTGGATGCGGGCGATGTCCCGGATATGGCGCTCGTCCAGGGCGTGAAAGACCACCGTCTCGTCGATGCGATTGATGAATTCCGGGCGAAAACAGTTCTTCACCTCGCCCATCACCGCGAGCTTCACCGCCTGGTAATCGTCGCCCGCCATCTGCTGAATCATCTGGCTGCCCAGATTGGAGGTCATGACGATCACCGTGTTCTTGAAATCCACGGTTCTCCCCTGACCGTCGGTCATGCGGCCATCGTCGAGCACTTGCAGGAGGGCGTTGAACACGTCCGGGTGCGCCTTTTCCACCTCGTCGAACAAAATGACGCAATAGGGCTTCCGGCGCACCTGTTCGGTGAGATAGCCGCCTTCCTCGTAGCCGACATACCCCGGCGGCGCGCCGATCAAGCGCGCCACCGAGTGTTTTTCCATGAATTCGCTCATGTCGACGCGGATCAGGTGTTCCTCGCCGTCGAAGAGGAATTCGGCGAGCGCCTTGCACAATTCCGTCTTGCCCACGCCGGTGGGACCCAGAAAGAGAAAGGAGCCGTAAGGCCGGTTCGGGTCGGAAAGCCCGGCGCGGGAACGGCGAATGGCGTCGGAGACCAGCCGCACGGCCTCATCCTGCCCGACGACGCGCCGACGCAGGCGTTCCTCCATCCCGAGGAGCTTTTCCCGCTCGCCTTCCATCATGCGGGAAACCGGGATGCCGGTGGCGCGGCTCACCACCTCGGCGATTTCCTCGCTGCCCACCTGGGTGCGCAAAAGACGGTTCTGTTTTGCCGCGCCGCCCTCGCCGGTTTTTTCCGCCGCCTTCAATTGCGCTTCCAGTTGCGGCAATTTTCCGTACTGCAATTCGGCGAGCCTGTCGAATTGCCCCTTTCTCTGGAATTCGGCCATTTCCACCCTGAGGCGCTCGATTTCCTCCTTGATGTGCGTGGAACCCTGCACCTGCGCCTTTTCCGCCTTCCAGACTTCTTCGAGATCGGAATATTCCTTTTGCAGACGGGCGATTTCTTCCTCGATCAGGGCGAGGCGTTTTTGCGAGGCTTCGTCCTTTTCCTTCTTCACCGCCTCGCGCTCGATCTTCAACTGAATGAGACGCCGGTCGAGTTTATCCATCGCTTCCGGCTTGGAGTCGATTTCCATTTTTATGCGCGCGGCGGCTTCGTCGATCAGGTCGATGGCCTTGTCCGGCAGGAAGCGGTCGGTGATGTAGCGTTGCGAGAGTTCGGCGGCGGCGACGATGGCCGGGTCGGTGATGTCGACGCCGTGATGCAGTTCGTATTTCTCCTGCAAGCCGCGCAGGATGGCGATGGTCGCCTCCACCGTCGGCTCCTCGATCAGCACCTTCTGGAAACGCCGCTCCAGCGCGGCGTCCTTTTCGATGTACTTGCGGTATTCGTCGAGCGTGGTCGCGCCGATGCAGTGCAGTTCGCCGCGCGAGAGCGCCGGTTTCAGCATGTTGCCCGCGTCGATCGCGCCCTCGGCCTTGCCCGCGCCCACCATCGTGTGCAGTTCGTCGATGAAGAGAATGACGCGCCCCGCTTCCTGGGAAATTTCCTTCAGGACCGCCTTCAGACGCTCCTCGAATTCGCCGCGATATTTTGCGCCCGCCAAGAGTCCAGCCATATCGAGCGCCAGGACTTTCTTACCCTTCAGGGTCTCCGGCGCCTCCTCATTGACGATGCGCTGCGCCAGCCCTTCGACGATGGCGGTCTTGCCGACGCCAGGTTCGCCGATCAGCACCGGATTGTTCTTCGAGCGGCGCTGCAAGATCTGGATGGCGCGGCGGATTTCGTCGTCGCGGCCAATGACCGGGTCGAGTTTTCCGGCGCGGGCGCGCTCCGTCATATCGACGCAGTATTTCTTCAGGGCTTCGCGCTGTCCCTCGGCATCCTGGCTATCGACGCCGGCGTCGCCGCGCACGGCGTCGATAGCCGCTTCCAGCGCCTTCCGGACAAGTCCGTGCTGGCGGACGAGCTTGCCTGTCTCGCCTTTATCCTCGGCGAGCGCCAGGAGAAACATTTCGCTGGCGATGAACGCATCGCCGCGTTTTTGCGCCTCACGGTCGGTGAGATTCAGGAGATTGGCGAGATCGCGCCCGATCGTCACCTCGCCGCCGTGACCTTCCACCTGCGGCAGCCGCCGTATGGCCGCTTCCAGATCGCGCTTCAGGCCCGCCGCGTTGACCCCGGAACGCGCCAGGAGGGAGGCAGAACCGCCCTCCTCCTGGCTCAGGAGCGCGAGAAGCAGATGCGCGGGTTCGATGAACTGCTGGCCGCGCCCAACCGCCAGACTCTGCGCGTCGGCAAGCGCCTGCTGGAAAAGAGTGGTCAATTTGTCGAGTCGCATGGGAAAACTCCTTCATTGGTCGGATGCGAAAAAGATGGGGACGGCACGGGCGCTTTCAAGCCTGGAACGCGGAAGATGAGGGGCAGAAGACAGTAAAATACGCGCGGACGGCTCCCCTTGCAAATAACAACGCGCCCGCCGTCGGCGCCGTTAACTTGAAAAATGAATCCGCACGAATATTGCCGACAGAAGGCCGCCGCCAGCGGCTCCAGTTTTTATCCGGGGTTTTTCTTTCTGCCGCGCGCGCGGCGGCAGGCCATCATGGCCTTGTATGCCTTTTGCCGCGAAGTCGACGACCTCGTGGACGAATGTCCCGATGCCTTGCTGGCGGCGGAAAAACTGGCGTGGTGGCGCGAGGAAATCGGGCGTGTTCAAAACGGGCGACCGCTGCATCCGGTGGGTCTGGCCTTGCAGGAAATCCGGCGCGCGTTCCATTTGCCCGCCGAATACCTGCTGGACATCCTCGACGGAATGCAGATGGATTTGCATGCGACCCGCTACCCGGATTTTGCCCATCTCGCGCGCTACTGTTACCGCGTCGCCAGCGTGGTCGGATTGCTGTCCGCCGAAATTTTCGGCTACCGGGCGCGGGAAACGCTGTGCTACGCGCATGATCTGGGGCTGGCGTTCCAGCTGACCAACAT
>JAITJU010000095.1 GCA_031278735.1 Zoogloeaceae bacterium | reverse complement strand
CCGACTGGAAGGGCGGTTTTCTTTGCCCCTGCCACGGTTCTACCTTCGATTTCGCGGGACGCGTCTTCAAGCAGAAACCCGCGCCGACCAACCTGGAAGTCCCGCCGCACCGCTATCTTTCCGATACGCGCATCCTGATCGGCGAGCATACGCAGGGAGCTTAAAACATGGCCACCAACAGCAATTTTGAAAAATACAAGTCCAACGGCTCGATTCTGGGCGGCCTGCTGGAATGGGTGGACGCCCGTTTCCCGGCGACGGCGCTGTGGCGCACGCACCTGTCCGAATACTACGCGCCGAAGAATTTCAACTTCTGGTACTACTTCGGATCGCTGGCGCTGCTGGTGCTGGTGCTCCAGGTCGCGACCGGCATCTTCCTCGCCATGAACTACAAGCCGGACGCCTCGCTGAACGCCGTCGGCGTGCCGGTGGCCTTCGCCAGTCTTTTCTATATCACGCATGACGTGAGCTGGGGCTGGCTGATCCGCAACATGCATTCCACCGGCGCTTCCGCGTTCTTCATCGTGGTGTACCTGCACATGTTCCGCGGGATGCTCTACGGCTCCTACCGCAGGCCGCGCGAACTCATCTGGATTTTCGGCGTCGTGATTTTCCTCTGTCTGATGGCCGAGGCTTTCATGGGCTATCTGTTGCCCTGGGGGCAGATGTCCCTGTGGGGCGCGCAGGTGATCGTGAATCTGTTCGGCGCCATTCCGCTGATTGGTGATCCGCTCTCCATCTGGGTGCGTGGTGATTTCGTGGTCGGCGACGCCACACTGAACCGCTTTTTCGCGTTCCACGTGGCGGCCATTCCGTTGGCGCTGATTGGTCTTGTCGTGGCGCACTTGCTGGCGCTGCACGAAGTCGGCTCGAACAATCCCGACGGCGTCGAGATCAAGGAAGTGAAGAACGAAAAAGGCATTCCGCTCGACGGCATTCCCTTCCATCCCTACTACACCGTGAAGGATATCGTCGGCGTGGTGGTGTTCCTGATGCTCTTTTCCGTCGTGGTGTTTTTCATGCCGGAAGGAGGGGGCTATTTCCTGGAATACAACAACTTCTTCCAGGCCGATCCCATGAAGACGCCGTCGCACATCGCGCCGGTGTGGTATTTCACGCCTTTCTACTCGATGTTGCGCGCGATGGTGTGGGATCTGGTGTTGCCCGCCAAGTTCTGGGGCGTGGTCGCCATGGGCGGCGGCGTGGCCATCCTGGCACTTCTGCCCTGGCTTGATCGCAGTCCGGCGAAATCCATCCGTTATCGCGGCCCGATTTTCAAGACCTTGCTCGTCATTTTCGTGTTCTGTTTCTTGGTGCTGGGCTATCTGGGCACCAAGGTGCCGGGGTTCTATCTGTTCGGCTATCAGCCCGCCACGAATCCCGACGGCTCGATCGTCTTCAGCCCGTTGAACTATCTGTTGTCGGGCGATCTCATCGCGCAGGTGTTTACTGGCTATTACTTCCTCTTCTTCCTCACGATGCCCTGGTGGTCGAAGATAGACAAATGCAAACCTGTACCGGAAAGGGTGACTTGGAAATGAAGACCATGCATAAGCTGAAAACCCTGTTGGCGGCGTTGCTTTTCGCGCCTGTTTTTGCGTTGGCTTCCGAAAGCCTGCATCTTGACTCCGCGCCGGATGTTTCCGGCGACAAAGCTGCCCTGCAAAACGGCGCCAGGCTGTTCGTGAATTACTGCCTTTCCTGCCACGGCGCCAGCGCCCTGCGTTACAACAGGCTCATGGATCTGGGTTTGACGGAAGCGCAGATCAAGGAAAACCTGATGTTTACCACCGAAAAGATTGGCGACACGATGACGGTTGCGATGACGTCGGCGGACGCGAAAAAGTGGTTCGGCGTTGCGCCGCCCGATTTGTCGCTGGTGGCGCGCGCGCGCGCTTCCGCCGACGGCAGCGGCGCGGACTGGCTCTATACCTATCTGCGCAGCTTCTACCGCGACGAGACCCGTCCGACTGGCTGGAACAATGTGATTTTCGCCAATGTCGGCATGCCGCACATTCTGTTCGACCTGCAAGGCGAACAGACGCTGGGCGCGGACGACAAGCTGCAACCCGCCGCGAATGGGGCGCTCTCGCCGCAGGACTACGACAAGGCGGTTGCGGATCTCGTTGGTTTCCTTACCTGGATGTCCGATCCGCAGGCCGAATTCAGGAAACGTCTGGGTGTGGGAGTGCTTATTTTCCTGGCCTTGTTGCTTGGTTTTGCCTATGCCTTGAAGAAGGAATACTGGAAAGACGTGCACTAGTTTTCCCGTTCATTGCCCCGGCATCGTACTTCGGATTTCCGGAAACGGCGCCGCATTGTTTTCAGGTTGAATGCTCATGATGAATCTTTATTCGGGGACGACCTGTCCCTTCAGCCACCGATGCCGTATTGTGCTCTATGAAAAGGGCATGGATTTTCAGGTCATCGACGTGGATATATTCAACAAGCCGGAAGAGCTGGCGGCGGTCAATCCCTACCACCGCGTTCCGGTGCTGGTCGAGCGTGATTTGGAGCTTTACGAGCCAAACATCATCAACGAATACATTGATGAGCGTTTTCCGCATCCGCAACTGATGCCGCCTGATCCCATCATGCGGGCGCGGGCGCGGCAGCTGCTTTCCAGCATGGAGCGGGAGATTTTCTGTCACATCGATCCGTTGGAAAAGAACATCAAGACGGTGACCAGGGCAAAGGAAAGCATTCGGGATCGTCTGGCCGAGCTGTCGCCCATTTTCAGCAAGCAGAAATTCATGCTGGGCGATGACTTTTCCATGCTTGACGTGGCGATTGCGCCCTTGCTGTGGCGTCTCGATTATTACGGCATTGATCTGCCGAAGAGCGCCGCGCCCCTGATGAAATACGCTGAACGCATTTTCAGCCGTCAGGGCTTCATCGATGCGCTGACGCCTTCCGAGAGAGTGATGCGCAAATAAACGATGGCCGCTCATCTGCCCGAACTCAAGCCTTATCTGGCGCGTGCCCTGTACGAGTGGTGCACTGACAATGGACTGACGCCTTACCTGACCGTTGCTGTGGACGCGAGTTGCCGGGTGCCGCAAGGCTTTGTGCGCAACGGGCAGATTGTGTTCAACATCAGCCCGGAAGCCACGGACAGGCTGCAGATGCAAAACGACTGCATCACTTTCCGGGCGCGCTTCAATGGCGTCGCGCAGGAAGTATGGGTTCCCGTGACGCGGGTAGCCGCCCTGTATGCTCAGGAAAACGGTCAAGGCATGGCCTTCGAGGTCGGCGTCGTCGCCGCGCCGGAAAATTCGGGGGACGCGCCGGAAAATCCGCCAGAAGAATCGCATCCGCCTTCCGGCAAGCGCAGCGATCATCCCTGGCTGCGGCGAGTGAAATAAATGGGAAATGCCTCGCACCAGAGCGGGGCATTTCTTTTGCGGCAGGGCATCGTTGCCTTGCTTTGGTGCAAGAACAAGCGACAGACGCGAAAAACCCCCGAAAAATTCATGGCATGGCAGTTGCATCCAGGGGAGCGCAACCGTAAAGGAGAAGACATGAATTTTTCCCATTACATCCGGGAAATCGGACGCGGCGCAAAAGGTGCCGCCGATCTGGCTTTTGACGACGCCGAAAAACTCTATGCCGCCATACTGGATGGCGGCATCCCGGAACTGGAGCTGGGCGCAATCCTCATTGCGCTGCGCGTGAAAGGCGAAACTCCGGTGGAACTGGCCGCGTTCCTGCAAGCGGCGGAAGCGCGCAGTTATCGCCTGGAACGACCTGCGGGCGAAATTCGTCCCGTGGTGTTGCCTTCTTACAATGGCGCGCGCAAAGGCGTGAATTTGACGCCGTTGCTGGCGTTGCTGTTGCAGCGCTTTGGCGTGCCGGTGCTGGTGCATGGGTTGATCGAAGGCTTTGGGCGCGTCTCTTCGGCGCAGGTTTTCCGTGAATTGGGCATTCTGCCCGCCACCAGTCTGCAACAGGCGCAACAACGGTTGGACCAAGAGGGACTGGCGTTTGCGCCGCTTTCGGTCTTTTCGCCCGCGCTGAACGAACAACTGGCCTTGCGCGCGCGTCTGGGGGTGCGCCATTGCGCGCATTCGCTGGTCAAGCTGCTGGACCCGTTCATCAGTGGTCAGGGGGTGCTGGCGGCGGCGGCCACGCATCCCGACGCGCTGGATAAAATGCGGGAAATTTTGCTGGGTAGGGGACAGACGGCCTTGTTGTCGCGCGCGACGGAAGGCGAACCCTTCGCCAATCCGCTGCGCCGTCCCTGCATCGAGTTTTTACACGCGGGCGCCGCCCAGACGCTGTTTGCCGCCGAGCGCGACAGCATCAAAACCCTGCCGCATCTGCCGGAGGCGGCGGACGCCAAAAGCACGGCGCAATGGATAGAAAAGGCGCTGGATAAAAAATTGCCGCTGCCGCTGCCTCTCATGAACCAGCTGGTTTGCTGTCTCTATGCCAGCAATGCCGTCGGCAGTCTGAATGAAGCCCGCGCTCGCGTGGCGGCGGGCGGCATCTGAAATGACCGCCGCGCGCGCGCTGATTCTGTTTGGCCACGGCGCGCGCGACCCGGATTGGAGCGCGCCTCTGCAAAATGTGCGGGACAGAATCCGCGCCGTGCATCCCGAATTCCGGGTGGAACTGGCCTTTCTCGATTTCATCGCGCCCGATCTGTCGACGCGGATAGAAGAACTAGCGGCGGCGGGCGTCGAACACATCGTCATCCTGCCTGCATTCATCGCCGCAGGCGGACACCTGAAGCGCGATTTGCCAAGAAAGGTCGCCGCGCTCCAGCGACGCCACCCGCGGCTTCGCCTGGAACTCGCCGAAACAATTGGCATGACGGCAAGTGTGCAGGAAGCCATGGCGCGAGAAGCCGCGCGCCATCTCCTCCCGGCGGGAGAAGTATTTTGACGAGACGATCAGCGGACAGAAAATGTGGTGTTTGATTGAGGCATTGCGGTATGGCCTGGGCGGGCGTCTGGCAAAGCGATCCGTGTGCCGTATACGAATTGCCGCGAGGACGAAAACCCCTCGTTTTGTCGGTCAATCGGCGGTTTGGGCGTTTCCGGGGAGGGTTTCCCGCCAGACGCCCCTCTCCGCGTCACGGATGTGGATGGCGATGACCCGGTCGGGGTGGCGGCGGGCGATGTCGGCGTAAATTTCCGCGTCCTGTTCGCCGGAATCGCCGATCAGGATGAAGCGGCGTTTTGGATAGAGCGAAAACAGCCGTTCGATTTCCTTGGTTTTGTGCGCGATCGTCGTTTTCTTTTCCGCGATTAGACCGTGCCAGGCGGTGGATTCGCGCAGGTGCAGACTGCCGGGCGGGAAGCCTTCGCTGGTCAGAAAATCCTGAAGCGCGGGAAAAAGTTGCAGGGGAGAAGCGGAAAGATAATGAAACGCCGCTCCCGGCAATTCCCGCGCCATTTCCCGATACCAGGCCGCCGCGCCGGGCACGGCCACGAAGGGTTTCAGGAAGGTGTTTTCCATGAGAAGGGCGCGATCGCGCACCTGGGATATCTTGATGGTATCGTCGATGTCGCTTACGACGGAAACGCCTTCTGGCGGCGCGTACCAGGCGTATCCTTCCCGCGCGTCCTGGGGATGTCCCGGCGCGTTCAGGGTGAAGACGATGCGATGGGCATTGCGCGCGTCGGAGAGGATGCGCGTGGGGAGGCGAAATTCCGCGTCCGCGCGTCCAGCCGGATTGGTTTCCGGCAGTTCCCGATCAACATTGGCAAGGCGTACGGAAAGCCTCACGCCGCGTTCCGAGTCCGTCTGGAAATAATGGGTGCGTTCCCGAAAAAGCGTTCTTTCCTCCGGGGCGCGTTGATCGAGCGTGATGCCGAGCGCGCGGGCGACCGTCCAGAGCGCGATCGTGCGGCTTTCTTCCTCATATGCCCAGGATTTTACCCATACCCGGAGCGTGTCTGTTTCCTCGTCGAGAACGGCAATGTCCGGAAAGAAGAGGACGCGATCCTCATCGATCAACTCCCGCGCCGCCGCACTCCCGGCCAGGAAAAGGAGGATCAGGAGAAAAGAGAGGCGCTTCGCGTCTGCAAATGCGCGGATGAAGAGGCTCATGGCGACATTCTTTCCAGGGAAGGCGCAATGCCGATCCGCGCGGCAATTACGGCGGACGACGAAACGCGGTGGGAGCATCCTGCCGCCGCTGCGTTC
>JAITJU010000149.1 GCA_031278735.1 Zoogloeaceae bacterium | reverse complement strand
CCGATCCGCCGAGGAAAGCGCCGCTTGCAGCGCGACCACGTGCCAATACTCGGCTTCAACCGCCGCGCACGGAAACCCCGCCGCCAGCAACCGCGCGCAAATCCCGCGCAAACGGAAATCGGAAAAAGCGGCCTGACCGCGCAAAAAGAGGAATTCAGACATGGGGAACGCCTGTAAAAAACGGGGTGCGCCATTATACCGTCTCGCCTTGCTTGCCCGCTCCGGGAGTTCCCGATAGCCGCCGCCACCGCGCGAAGGAAAGGAAAAACCGGGCATCCGGGCAAGATCGGAGCCGGGGAAGCGCACGCCGAAACGGTCGACGCTTTCCCTGCTTCTCGGCTAGAATTACGCTTTCCCGCAGCGCGTCTTTCCATGACCAAATATATCTTCGTTACTGGCGGCGTGGTTTCTTCCCTGGGCAAGGGCATTGCCGCCGCGTCGCTGGGCGCCATCCTTGAATCCCGCGGCATCCGGGTCACGCATTTGAAGCTCGACCCCTATATCAACGTCGATCCCGGCACCATGTCGCCCTTTCAGCACGGCGAGGTCTTCGTCACCGAGGACGGGGCGGAAACCGATCTCGATCTGGGGCATTACGAGCGATTCACCAGCGCCCGGATGTCCCGGCGCAACAACTTCACCACCGGGCAGGTCTACGATTCGGTGCTGAAGAAGGAGCGCCGCGGCGAATATCTGGGCAAGACCGTGCAGGTCATTCCGCACATCACCGATGAAATCAAGCAGAAAATCAAGACGGGCGCGGCGGGGGCGGACGCGGCGATCATCGAGGTGGGCGGCACGGTGGGCGACATCGAGTCGCTTCCCTTTCTCGAAGCCATCCGCCAGATGAGCCTTGAGGAAGGCCGCAACAACACCTGCTACATCCATCTCACCTTGCTCCCTTACATCCCCACGGCGGGCGAACTGAAAACCAAGCCGACCCAGCACTCGGTCAAGGAATTGCGCGAGATCGGCATACAGCCGGACATCCTCCTTTGCCGCGCCGACCGCCCGATGCCGACGGAAGAGCGGCGCAAGATCGCGCTCTTCTGCAACGTCATGCCGGAAGCGGTCATCGAATGTCTGGATTCGGATTCCATCTACAAGATTCCCGGCATGTTGCACCGGCAGATGATGGACGAAATCGTCTGCCACAAGCTCGACATCCTCGCCCACGCCGCCGATCTTTCCATCTGGGACAAGCTCATCGACGCGCTCGAACACCCCGAACACACGCTGGACATCGCCTTTGTCGGCAAATACGTCGATCTCACCGAATCCTACAAGTCGCTCATCGAGGCCATCCATCACGCCGGGATGCACACCCGCTGCAAGGTCAACATCCACTTCGTCGATTCCGAGGCGCTGGAGAACGGGAACGTCGAGGCGCTGACGGGCATGAACGGCATCCTCGTCCCCGGCGGCTTCGGCAAGCGCGGCACGGAAGGCAAGATCGCCGCCATCCGCCACGCCCGCGAAAACGGCGTGCCCTACCTCGGCATCTGCCTGGGAATGCAGATGGCGGTGGTGGAATTCGCCCGCAACGCGGCAGGCATGAAGGACGCGCATTCGACCGAGTTCGCGCCGGATACGCCCTACCCTGTCATCGGTCTCATCACCGAATGGCTGGACGCTTCCGGCAAGGTGGAAAAACGCTCGCGGGATTCCGACCTGGGCGGCACCATGCGCCTGGGCGGGCAGGTCTGCCAATTGAAGGAAGGCAGCCGGGCGCGGGAAATCTACGGCAAGCCGGAAATCATCGAGCGCCACCGGCATCGCTACGAAGTCAACAACACCCTGCTTTCGCAACTGGAAGAAAAGGGGTTGATCGTCTCCGGGCGCGCGCCGGGCACGAATCTGTGCGAAATGGTGGAATTGTCTTCCGAGACGCATCCGTGGTTCGTCGGCTGCCAGTTCCACCCGGAATTCACCTCCAATCCAAGACAGGGGCACCCGCTCTTCACCGCCTACGTGCGGGCGGCGCTGGCAAACCGGCGAGGGCGGGATGAACTTCAACGTCATGGGGAATGACATGTCGGACATCAATTCATTGTCGAGCGCGATTCATGGGCATGTCCCGAAAGGCATGACGCGCAATTTCGGCGCGGCGCTTTTCCTGTCTCTTGGTCTGGGTCTGGCGGGATGCGTCACGACAGGAGAAAACAAGGAATCCGCGGATTTGCCCGTCGGCGCGGAGACCGCAACAACCATCGGCGCCATGACCGCAGTGGCGGCAGCAGTCGGTGGTTCCGCTGGCGTCGCCTCCGTTGCCTCGGTGATGCCCGTTATGCTCCCGGGGCTGATAATTTCTGAAGTAATGTCGGCGAAAATGAAGGCTGAAAGCGACGCCCGCGTAAAAGCGATAATGGCCGAATTCGCCGCAAGAGATCAAGCAAATGAACAGGCGCGCTATGAATACTATGTCCGTCTGTTCAAGGATTTGGCGACCGTGAATCACGCGCTGAAGACAGACCCCGCGTTTGCGAGCATCCGCGACAAATTCTGCGTCTTCCCCTTTGATGCCTCCTGCCCGGATGTGTATGATGATCCCGTCCTCCGGGATCGCGCCAACCGGGCGCGCTTCAAGGATGTCCCCACGCCAGCGCAGCGTGCGGCGCTAAAGAAAATAGCCATGCTTCTGGACGCGGTATTTGACCGGGCAAAGGCGGATGAAAGCATGCCCCATCCATTTTCTCAGGAAAAAGCAAGTCTGATGTTTCGCTTGCAACAGTGGCGCGAGAGTTTAAAGCGGTTGTGCGAAGACAAATATTTTCCCTGGATTGCTTACCTTGGCGCTGTTCACGCCAACGCGATGAATGCGCCAGAAATGGAAAAGATCGCATGGGTGTATGTCCATTTGCCGCCAGAGACAAAAGAGGAGGCAAGCGCCGCGAATGAACAATAAAAAAGGGGAAACATGAAAAAACTCGTCGAAGACTATCTATCTGGCCTGAAAGCGAAACTCGCCCGTCTGGAAAAGCGAGAGGAACTGGCGGATTGGTCACGGGTCTCTGGCGCGACGGAAGCCGACCTCGCGGCATTGAAGGCGGTCTATCCCGATTGTCCGGACGCCCTGATCGAACTCCTGCGACGTGTCGACGGCACGTATTGGCGGGAATACCAGGACAAGAAAATCACGCTCGAAGTCTTTGGCTCCACATGTTTCGACTGGCATGGCAAGCCTTACGCCTATCCTTATTATCTTTTGTCGGCGGCGCAAATCCTGGAAAGCGCAAAAGACGAAGGCGATATGTGCGATCGTTTTTGCCAGGAGCCGGAGGATATCCTGGATGTCATTGACGTCGACGCGCGTATCGACCCGATGCTGCCGATGGGACGGCGTCTGCATTTCGCGGACTGCATCAACAACGGCGGCAGCTCGCAGCTCTACATTGATTTCAATCCGAAGAACGGCGGCAAGGCGGGACAAATCGTGCGTTATCTCCATGATCCGGATGGCTTCGACATCATCGGCGACAGCTTTGCGGCTTACCTTGAAGCGCTGATGGAAGGCGGGTTTGCTTTTTGTGATGACGACTTTTTGTGTGATGACGATGATGACGAAGAAACTTGAGCCTTTCTGGAGCCTCCCGTGAACCTCTGCGATTTCGCCGTTGGACTCGACCATCCCCTCTTTCTCATCGCCGGCCCCTGCGCCGCCGAATCGCTGGAACTCTGCGTCGAAGTGGCGGGGACGTTGAAGGAAATCTGCGGGCGGCTCAACATGCCCTACATCTTCAAGGCCTCCTACGACAAGGCCAACCGCTCTTCCGGCCAATCCCCGCGCGGGCCGGGCATCGACGCGGGGCTGGCCATGCTCATGGAAGTCCGGCGTCAGGTCGGCGTTCCCGTCCTGACCGACGCGCACACCGAAGCCGACATTCCCGCCGTCGCCGCCGCGGTCGATGTGTTGCAGACGCCCGCCTTTCTCTGCCGCCAGACCGATTTCATTCACGCCGTCGCCGCCTGCGGCAAGCCCGTGAACATCAAGAAGGGACAGTTCCTCGCCCCCGGCGACATGCAGCACGTGGTGAGAAAAGCGCGGGAAGCCAACGGCGGCGCGGACAATCTCATGGTTTGCGAGCGCGGCGTCTCGTTTGGCTACAACAATCTGGTCTCCGACATGCGCTCCTTGGCGATCCTGCGCGAGACGGGCTGTCCGGTGGTGTTCGACGCCACGCACTCGGTGCAGTTGCCGGGCGGACAGGGCGCGTCTTCCGGCGGCGAGCGCGGATTCGTCCCGGTGCTGGCGCGGGCGGCGGTTGCCGTCGGCATCGCGGGAATTTTCATGGAAACCCACCCGAACCCGGAAAAAGCCTGGTCGGACGGCCCCAACAGCTGGCCGCTCGCCCGCATGGAAAACCTGCTCGCGGCGCTGGCGGCAATCGACAGAACCGTCAAGACGCAAGGTTTTGATGAAATCCCGGTCGGCGGCGCCGCCTGATGATGACGCCGATCGCTTTCGCTTTCCGCAGCTTGTGGCGGCGATTTTTTGTGCGCGTCAAGGAAACGCGGATCAAGTCATCGTCATTCCCGCCGCGCGCCGCGGGCGCGGCGGGAAGCCATCCCGCGCGGCGCCTGGGTTGCCGCGAGGCTTTGCCCCTCGCAATGACGCCTGTTCAGGATTTCCTCAAATATAATCCCCGCTTCCCCGTTTTCGATATTCCGCATCCCGCTAACGCAACCCACAGGAGAAAACCATGAGTTCTGTCGTTGATGTCATCGCCCGCGAGATTCTCGATTCGCGCGGCAACCCCACCGTCGAGTGCGACGTGCTGCTCGAATCCGGCGTCAT
>JAITJU010000147.1 GCA_031278735.1 Zoogloeaceae bacterium | reverse complement strand
TAAAGACCAACCTGTACGCGCCGTTCTGGTTGTCGAAGGCTGCCATTGCGGTGATGAAGCCGGGAAGCGCCATCGTGTTCACGAGTTCGGTCACGGCCTTCTCGCCTGCCGCCGCCTTTCTGGACTACAGCGCCACGAAAGCCGCCATCGTCGCCTTTACCAGCGCGCTTGCCAAGCAGGTCGCCCAACGCGGCATCCGGGTAAACGGTGTTGCCCCCGGCCCGATCTGGACGCCGATGCAAATCTACTTCGGCGCGCCCGACAACAACGTCGAAAGTCTCAACGCTTCCACTCCCCTGGGACGTATGGGGCATCCGGTGGAAATGTCCCCGCTTTATGTCACCCTGGCGGAAGGGGGAAACAGCTTTGTCACGGGCAGCACCTGGTCAGCCGACGGCGGACGCCTCTAGCCCGCCCTGGCTGGAATCGCCCTTCACGGCAACGGAACGGACAAGGGCGCATGAAAGCACAATAGTCGTCTGCCAACAACAGGAACTCGACATAATCGGACAGACATTTTTTCAACGGCTGCATTTGCGAATTGAGGATTCAACATGAATACAAACGTCAAAGCCTATGGCGCGCACGCGGGCGACAGGCCCCTGGAACCCATGAACATCATCCGGCGCGTTCCCGGCGCGCACGATGTGCGGATCGACATTGCCTACTGCGGCGTCTGCCACTCGGACATCCACCAGGTGCGCGCCGAATGGGCGGGCACGCGCTTTCCCTGTGTACCGGGCCACGAAATCGTCGGGCGCGTGTCGGCGGTCGGCGCGCAGGTCTCTGCTTTCAAGGCGGGCGATCTGGTCGGCGTCGGCTGCATCGTCGATAGCTGCAAGCACTGCGACGATTGCGCCGCCGGGCTGGAAAACTACTGCGATCACATGGTCGGCACCTACAACGGCCCGACGCCGGACGCGCCTGGCCATACGTTGGGCGGTTATTCGCAGCAAATCGTCGCGCATGAACGCTACGTGCTGCGCGTCCGCCACCCGGAGGCGCAACTGGCCGCCGTCGCGCCGCTCCTGTGCGCGGGCATCACCACCTACTCGCCGCTGCGCTATTGGAACGCCGGGCCGGGCAAGAAGGTGGGCGTCGTCGGCATCGGCGGCTTGGGGCATATGGGCATCAAACTCGCGCACGCAATGGGCGCGCATGTGGTGGCGTTTACCACGTCCGAATCCAAGCGCGAGGACGCCAGGACGCTGGGAGCGGATGAGGCGGTGGTGTCGCGCAATCCGGCGGAAATGGCGGCGCACGCGAAAAGTTTCGATCTGATCCTCAACACCGTGGCGGCGCCGCACAACCTTGACGCTTTCCTTGCCCTCTTGAAGCGCGACGGCACGATGACCCTGGTTGGCGCGCCGTCCTCGCCCCATCCCTCGCCCGAAGTCTTCAGCCTGATCATGAAGCGCCGCTCGCTCGCAGGCTCCATGATCGGCGGCATCCCGGAAACGCAGGAAATGCTCGATTTCTGCGCCGGGCACGGCATCGTCGCGGACATCGAACTGATCCGCGCCGACGCAATCAACGACGCCTACGAACGGATGCTGAAAGGTGATGTGAAGTACCGATTTGTCATTGACTGCGCGTCCTTGGCTGCCTGAGATGAGGAAACCCCCATGAAAAAGCTGCTTTTCTCGCTGGTAATCATTGTCGGCACATTTTCATTCAACGCAATGGGTCAAGACATGTCCAATGATGCCAATAACTTCTACAAGAGCGATAAATTGACCTTGGAAAAGGTCACTTTCAACAACCAGTACCAGATGAAAATCGCGGGCAATCTGTTTGCTCCGAAAGACCTGGACAAGCGCGCCGGGCATCCCGCGATCATCGTCGGGCACCCCATGGGCGCGGTGAAGGAGCAAAGCGCGAATCTGTACGCGCAGAAACTGGCCGAACAGGGCTTCGTCACCCTGGCCATTGATCTGCCGTTCTGGGGCGAAAGTGAGGGGCAGCCGCGCAATGCCGTTGCGCCGGACATCTATGCCGAGGCGTTTAGCGCGGCAGTGGATTTCCTGGGAACCCGACCGTTCATTGAAAGGGAACGAATTGGCGTTCTCGGGATTTGCGGCAGCGGCAGCTTTGTCATCAGCGCGGCCAAAATCGACCCACGCATGAAAGCCATTGCCACGGTCAGCATGTACGACATGGGCACCGTCAATCGTCATGCGCTTCGCCATTCCCTGACCCTCGAACAGCGGAAAAAAATTATCGCGGAAGCAGCCGGGCAACGCTACGCGGAGTTTCCCGGCGGCAAACCCCGATACACCAGCGGCACGACGCGCAAGCTGGACGAGGAAACCGATCCCATCCAGCGCGAGTTCTACGATTTCTACCGCACTGTGCGAGGCGAATACACTCCGCCGGGTTCGTCGCCGCAATTGACGACGCATCCGACGCTCACCAGCAACGTCAAGTTCATGAATTTCTATCCGTTCAATGACATCGAGACGATTTCCCCGCGTCCGATGCTGTTCATCACGGGCGAGAACGCCCATTCCAGAGAGTTCAGCGAAGAAGCCTACCGGATTGCCGGACAACCCAAGGCACTGGTTGTCGTCCCCGGCGCGGGTCACGTAGACCTTTACGATCGCGTCAACCTCATTCCGTTCGACAGACTGACGGCATTCTTCCGCGCCAACCTCAAATAGCAAAGCGCGCGTCATGCCGGACGCCCGCAAGGAAAGCGCCGTCATGATTCCCGTCGATGCGGCGCCGTGACGCTGGGGCTGCCCCAATCTCCCGCTTCAACGCTTTTACGCGGTCAACAGCGAAGCGATCCTTCCCGGCGCTTTTTCTTCCGAAGATTTTGGGACGAGCGGCATTGATGCGCTTGCGGCGTTGCCCAGGGTTCCATCAGGAGTTCCGGGGCATTCAAGGTTCCCGCGCGGGTTCGCTGACGAAGCCGATGCGTCCCAATCCGGCCTTGGCCGAGCGCGCCATGACGCGGGCGAGGATTTCGTAGGGGGTTTGCGCGTCGGCTTCCAGGTGGATTTCCGCTTGCGGCGCGTTGCGGGCGGCGTGTTCCAGGCGCGCGGGGAGCGCCTCTTCGCGGATGGCCTCGCCGTTCCAGTAAAGGCTGCCGTCGACCTTGACGGCCAGGCGGATGATTTCCGGGTTCATATCGACG
>JAITJU010000141.1 GCA_031278735.1 Zoogloeaceae bacterium | reverse complement strand
GCCTTTGCCGCCTTTGCCCCCTTCCCGGCGCCGCGCGCCCGCAAGGCGTTCCATCATTCGTCTTCGGCGCCCTACCCCCTGATCATGCGCAGCCAATCCAGGGTTTTCAGCGTCGGGCGGCGGCGGAAGACATCGTAATTCACATTTTTTATTTTTTCCAGGATGCGCAGGCCGCCTTGCACGGTCAGGCGGATTTCCCAGCTCAAGCGTCCCGGCAGGTCGCTTGACAGTGAGGCGCCCTGAAGCATCAACAGGCGCGCGCGTTCCGTCTCGAATTGCATCAGCGCGCAGAATTCCGGCGTGTGGCGCGCGGCGGCAATATCGGCTTCATGGACGCCGAAATGCCGCAAATCCGCCTGCGGCAGATATACGCGCCCTTTCTGCCAGTCCAGCGCGACATCCTGGCAGAAATTGATGATCTGCAAGGCCGAGCAAATGGCGTCCGAGCGCGCCAAATCCGCCTCGGTTTCCTTCCCGCACAAACACAACAGCAGGCGTCCCACCGGGTTGGCGGAACGGCGGCAATAATCCAGCACTTCCGGGAAATCCGCGTAACGCCGCTTGCGGACATCCTGCGAAAACGCCGACAGCAAATCATGGAAATGACGCACCGGCAGCCGATGCTGCCGAATCACCGCCGCCAGCCGCTGAAAAAGCTGCGGCTCCGGCGTCGCCGCCAGAAATTCCCTTCCTTCCGCCATTGCCCGCTCGACTTCTTCCAGCGCGGCATCGAACGCCTTCAACCGTTGCCGCCGCGCCTCCGGCGGCGCGTCGCCCTCGTCGGCAATATCGTCCGCCGTGCGCGCAAAGCGATAAATCTCCGCAATCGGCGCGCGCAGCGCCTTGGGCAACAACCAGGACGCTACCGGAAAATTTTCGTAGTGATCCGCCACCTCAACACCAGCGCGCCAGCAGCAGCATGGCGACGCCGCCCAGCGATTCGGCGGTCAGCGCGCAAATCAGGGTGCTCCAGGCAAGACGGCGTACCTCCTCCCGCGGACGCTTCTGCTTGCGCGCGTTGATGTAGTTCACCAGACGCCCCATGCAATACGCCATGACTATGCCAAAGGAAAAAAGAAGGTAAATGATCGCGAGGTACTGATTATTGCTCAGGGTGCGGCAATGCCGCTCGGTGCGCACACCCCACAGGTGCATCAGGCTGTCGTAACGCAGGGCGATGCCCATGCCGAAATAGATTTCCAGACCAAAGGCCGCCAATACCAGGATAACCAGCCATGTACTGGATTCCATGAGCATGCGCAGAAAATCGCGCGCCTCCAGCTTGAGTTCGTAGCAAAAGTCATCCCACCAGCGTTGCAGACTCACAACGAAGTTCCCCCCACCGTGACGCCGTTCAGCCGCAGGGTGGGCAGGCCCACGCCCACGGGAATGCTCTGCCCCTCCTTGCCGCAGGTGCCGACGCCGGAATCGAGCGCCAAATCATTGCCGATCAGGGCAATGCGGGTCAGCGCCTCCGGGCCGTTGCCGATCAGGGTCGCGCCCTTGATCGGCGCGGTCTTCTTGCCATCCTCAATCAGATAGGCTTCACTCATGGAAAAAACAAACTTGCCGCTGGTGATATCGACCTGGCCGCCGCCGAAATTGGCGGCATAAATCCCTTTTTTCACCGAGCGGATGATTTCTTCCGGTTCGCGTTTTCCCGCGAGCATGTAGGTGTTTGTCATGCGCGGCAGCGGCAGGCGCGCGAAGGATTCGCGCCGCCCGTTGCCCGTCGGCTCGGCGCCCGTCAAACGGGCATTGAGACCATCCTGCAAGTAGCGTTTCAGGATGCCGTCCTCGATCAGCGTCGTCTCCCGCGTGGGCTGCCCTTCGTCGTCGATGGAAAGCGAACCGCGCCGGTTCGGCAGGCTGCCGTTGTCGATTACCGTCACACCCGGCGCGGCGACCCGTTCGCCGATGCGCCCCGCAAAAGCGGAACTCCCCTTTCGGTTGAAATCGCCTTCCAAACCATGCCCCACCGCCTCATGCAGCAGAATGCCCGGCCAGCCCGGCCCCAGCACCACATCCATGGCGCCGGCGGGCGCGGGACGCGCTTCCAGATTGGTTACCGCCTGACGCACGGCCTTTCCGGCGTAATCCTGCAAGCGCGCGTCGCTGAAATACGCATAGTCCAGACGCCCGCCGCCGCCCGCCGAACCCTGTTCGCGCCGCCCATCCTCCTCGACGATGACGTTCAGGGAAACCCGCACCAGCGGACGCACATCGGCGGCAAGCCGACCATCGGAGGCCGCCACCAGCACCACTTTCCATTCCCCGGCCAGACTGGCCATCACCTGGCGAACGCGCGGATCGGCGGCGCGCGCGAAACTTTCCAGGCGTTCCAGCAGGCGCACCTTGGCCTCGGCAGGCAAGGACGCCAGCGGATCATCGGCGGCATACAACGGCGGCGGCGAGGAGCGCGCAAGCAACGACGCGGCCAGCCCCTGCCCGCCAATCTCCGCCGCGTCCTGCCCGGCACGGCCAATGGCGCGTACGCTGGCCGCCGCATCCGCCAACGCGGACAGCGTGATGTCGTCCGAATAGGCGAGGGCGGACTTTTCGCCGCAGAGGGCGCGCACACCCACGCCCTGATCGATATTGAAGCTGCCCGCCTTGACCATGCCTTCGTCAAGACTCCAGGATTCAAAGCGGGCGTACTGGAAATACAGGTCGGCATAATCCGCCCGCCGGGTCATGATGCGCCCCAGAATCGTCTGCAAATGGGAAACGTCGAGACCGCAGGGCGTCAGCAGGCATTGATTCGCCTGAGCCAAAAGGTCGGAAGGGTCGGAGACAATGGGAAATACAGGAGAATTCATACGTGCTTTATCTTGAATGCCGCAACGGAGCGGGCATTTTACGCGAAAAGACGCCGGACAATCGCATTTGCCTTCGGAAACACGCAAAGCCTTGTTGCTCCCTCCCCACACGCCTGAGGGAGACTGAGGCAGGAGCGGGCATTGTTCTCTCCGGGCGCGCGACCGCAAGATTCACTACCCCTCCTTCTACGGGAGCGACGGGCGCGCGTCTGCGGTTCCGTCCTCTGGACAAGCGTTGCCTTGCGGCGGCGGGCGGTTACTCTACGCTTCCAGTTCCGCGGCTTCTTCCTCGAAAGTCAGGC
>JAITJU010000069.1 GCA_031278735.1 Zoogloeaceae bacterium | reverse complement strand
GTCTGCGCCTTTCGTTCCGAAGTCTTAGCCTTTCGTTCCGAAGTCTTAGCCTTTCGTTCCGAAGTCTTAGCCTTTCGTTCCGAAGTCTTAGCCTTTCGTTCCGAAGTCTGCGCCTTTCGTTCCGAAGTCTTAGCCTTTCGTTCCGAAGTCTGCCCCCCGCGTTCCCCGGCATCCAGCCCGGACAGGACTTCCAGCCGTTCAATCACCGGGCCGCCTTCCGTGTTGGTGAAATGGAAGCGTACCCGTTGCCCGGAGGGGAGTCCCTGACCGAGACCGGATTTCGAGAGGGTAAAAGGCATGGTCATGGACGGCCATTCGAGTTCGGGAACCGGCTCATGCGTGAGGACGATTTCATCCTCCGCCGACGATTGCACGGTGCCGATGGCGGAGTAAGTGCGCCCAGCCGACGTCTGCGCCGGGTCTGTCGACATGCGCGCCAGCACGCCGCGCAGGGAGGCTTCGGAGTCAATCATGAACTGGCCGGAAATGACGACGCGCTCGCCTTCCAGCAACGCGCCGGAAAGAATCTCCGTCTTGCCGCCGGTTTCGATGCCCGGCGTGACTTCCACGGGAATGAAGCGTCCATCCGGAGGCGCGGCGATGACGACGTGACGCTTGCCCGTGGCGATGACCGCTTCCGTGGGCACGAGCAGCGCGGCGGTTTTCGCTTTCGCCTCCTCCAGCCGGATGAAGGCCAGCATGCCGGGCCTCAGGATGCCTTTCGGATTGGGCAAGGCCACGCGCACGCGCAGGGTGCGCGTTTCACGCTTGAGTTCCGGAATCAGGGCGCTGATCCTGCCTTCCAGCGTCTGGCCGGGCAAGGCGGTGAGCCGCGCCGTGACCTTGCCGCCGGGGCTGAGCCGGGCCGCTTCGGTTTCCGGCACCTGCGCCTCAATCCACACGCGCCCGATGCTGTTGATCCGCGCCAGTGTCTGTCCGGGCATGACCGTCATCCCCTGGCGCAGATCGAATTCCGAGAGCATCCCCTCTCGCGGCGCGTGCAGGGTGACGATGGCGCGGGGCTGGCCGCGCCGGTCGATGTCCTCCACCTGCCGGGCCGTCATGCCCAGTTGCAGCAGACGATTGCGGGCGGCGGCGGCCAGTTGCGGCACATCCTTCAGGGCCAGATATTCGCTTTGCGCCGCGAACCATTCCGGCGTCCGGACATCCACCAGCGGCGCGCCCGCGCGCACGCGGTCGCCGACGGCGAGCGGATAGGCGCGCTCGACGATGCCGCCCGTGCGGGCCTGCACGACGGAGACGCCATGCTCATCGAAGCTCACGCTGCCGGAAACCTCGATGAACGGATGCAACTCGCCTTTTTCCACGGCCCCCAGCCGGACGCCGAGGTTTTGCGTGAACGCGGGCGCAAGTCCGAGTCCGGAAGCGGGTACGGCGTTTGCGCCTTGTGCCTCATCGGCATAGCGCGGCACGAGTTCCATATCCATGAAGGGTGATTTGCCGGGCTGCGAAAAATGCGCCTCCGGCTTCATCGGGTCGTACCAGTAGAGAATTTCGCGCGCGGCCTTGCCCTGTTGGGCGTGGTGTTCCGGTGCCGCGTCGCGCGCGCCCAGATGCCAGCCAAGAATCCCTCCCGCGGCCAGCGCGAGAAAAAGAGACAGTATCCTGCCCAGACGCGGCTTATTCATGATGAGTTTCTCCCCGTTGTTGCAGAAAATAGAGCCGGGCGCGGGCGGCGGCGCGGGCAGCTTCAAGGTCGAGAAGGCGCAGTTGGGCGGCAATTTGCCGTTCGCGCGCCTCGATGAGCATGTCGGCGGAACCCTTGCCGCCGGAAAACGCGGCTTCGGCCAGGGCGATGCCGCGATTCAGCAAGGGCAGGGTTTCTTCCGCAAGACGCCGCAGCATCGCGGAAAGCGCGGCTTCCTCGGCCAGCAATTCCTCGCGCTGGCGCGTGAATTCCGCTTTTCTCAAGAGATGATCGGCCTCGACGCCGGCAAGCCGCGAACGCGCCGCCGCGATGCGCGGGTTTTGCCGCGCGCTGGCGAAAACGGGCAAGGAAAACCCGACTTTCGCCATCATCATGGATTGTCCCATCGCGTCCTGGCCAAAGCCGATTTCCATGCTCCAGTTCGCATCCTTGTCGGCCTGGGCCATCTGTAATTCCGCCTGGGCCATCTGGACGCGCGCCTGGCTGGCGCGCAATTCGATTGCGGCATCGGTGATTTCGGCATCGGGTTTTGCCGCGGGCGGGCTGCCGACTGTCGCGTCAGCCCCGGCGTCGGGCGCGTTTTGCGCCCAGACGGGCAGCGCGCCGGAAGCGGTCTCGGCGGGCGCCAAGGGGCCGATCCAGCGCGCAAGCCGGGCGCGGGCCAATTGCAGGTCGCGATGCAGAAGGTCGAAACTGTCATCGAGGCGTTGCTGGTCGAGGAGCGCGCCCAGCGCCGCCTCCGGGCTGCCGCCGCCGGAGAGCGCGGCGACGCTTGTCTTTTGCCGCCGCCGGATTTCATCGGCGTTCGCCTGAAGCAGCGCCTCTTTTTGCGTCAGGAAATAAAGTTCCAGCCACAAGAGGCTCACTTCCCGGCGGGCGGCAAGCAGGGCGTATTCTCGCATCCGGGCGCTTTCCGCGCGCGCCGCCGCCGCTTTTTGGCGCTCGGCCTCCCGTTTGGAAGCCGCCGGAAATTCCTGCATCACCCCCAACATGCGCTTGCTGTCGTTGAGGCGATAACGCGCATCGCCTTCCCGCATGAGATCATCGACCGACAAAACGAGACGCGGATCGGGCAATTGCCCTGCCGCTTTCGACAATTCCGCCGCCGCCGTCTCGTTCGCCAGACCAAAAAGGACTTCCGGCGCGGACGCGGCGCGGGATTGCGCCTCGTCGAAGGAAAGCGCCAGGGCTTCCTCCTGCGCGAAGCAAGCCAGGCCAGCCGCGAGACCGACCACGTAATTCAGATTCATGGACAAGGGACTCCCCAAAGCATCGGATAAACGGCGTTTGGACAAAACAACGGACAAACGCCGATGCGCGCGCCACGTGCGCGGGCGGCGCGTTTCAAGCGCCCGCGCACGTGGGCATATAAGGCCGCCCGTATGGGCGGCCTGGGGTCAGACGGTTTTCCGGGGAGGGTGGTAGATGCCCGTGACGCGGGCGGAAAGGCGCAGGGAAGGCGCGAAGGCAATGGCTTCCCGCGCGGCGGGAGGCGGTGAGGAGAGAAGCGGCAGGGAAAGAATGCCCACGAAATTGACGCAGCAATCCGATTGGGATTGCTGCGTCTGCGGTTCGGCGGGCGCCGGGTCATTCCCGCGCGCGCCAGCGTCATGGCTATGGCGCGCCATGGGCGCGGAAGCGGCATCCATCGAACCGACATTCGCCGCCATGGATTCATGACAACTCATTGCGACGTCCGCGCCATTCCTCCCTTTCATGCCGAAAGCAAACGCCATCCCGCCCGGAAGCGCGGCGAACAGGACGAAAAAGGCCAGCAGGAAAGGAAGGAATGGTCGGGAACGCATGGGCTGCTGTATAGCAGAAGCATGGGCGAACCGTCAAGAGGCGGCGTCGGGGCGGTCGTGGTCGCCTTCTTCTGTCTTTTGCCCTCTGGTGTCCAGCGGATGAGC
>JAITJU010000030.1 GCA_031278735.1 Zoogloeaceae bacterium | reverse complement strand
TCCGCAAGTTCCAGTTGATACAGGCGACCTACATCAGCCACATGTTCCGCGAGGCGTTTCTGCGCGGCAACCTCTCCCGCGCCGAGAAACGCGCCGCCCGCCTGGCGTTCGGCTATGCGGGTTCTCGACGCCATCTCCCGGAGTTCCGAGGGGGATTATTGGGATTCGTTGGGGACCCTCGCGGCGCGTGAAATGAAGGAAACCCAATTTGACAGTCCAAACAAGGGAGGCGGACGTTTTGCAGGGACGACGATATACTTGCGCGAACCATGTGGTGAACACGCCATATCAATGCAGTCTCCAATGCAGTCTCCGCCCGACCCGCGGATCGTCAACAAGGAAAACCTATCCATGACAGAGAAATCGACCCTTATTTACACACTCACCGATGAAGCGCCGCTTCTGGCGACCAGCGCGTTCCTGCCCATCGCGCGCGCATTCGCCGCGTCCGCGAACATCGAGATCGAAACCGCCGACATTTCTGTCGCCGCCCGCGTGCTGGCGGAGTTTCCCGATTATCTGGACGCTGATCAGCGCCGCCCCGACACCTTGTCCGAACTCGGCAAGAAAACGCGGACGCCCGACGCTAACATCATCAAGCTCCCCAACATCAGCGCCACGCTCACGCAACTCATCGCCTGCATCAAGGAATTGCAGGCCAAGGGATTTCGCATCCCCGACTATCCGGAGACGCCGGAAACCGAAGCGGAGCAGGCGATTCGCGCGCGCTATGCCCGCTGTCTGGGTTCCGCCGTGAATCCGGTGCTGCGCGAAGGCAACTCCGACCGGCGCGCGCCGTCGGCGGTCAAGAACTACGCGCGCAAGAATCCGCATTCCATGGGCAAGTGGCGAATGGCCTCGCGCACACACGCCGCCTACATGCGGACGGGCGATTTCTATCATGGCGAACAATCCATGACGCTGGACAAGGCGAGAAGCGTCAAGATGGAACTCGTTGCCGAACGCGGTCGGAGTCTCGTCCTGAAACCTGAAATCGCGCTTCTGGCGGGCGAAATCATCGATTCCGCGTTCATGCGCGAAAAGGCGCTGCGCGTCTTTTATGAAGAACAGATGGAGGACGCGCGCGAGGCGGGAATCTTGTTTTCCCTGCACGTCAAGGCGACGATGATGAAAGTCTCCGA
The DNA here is from genome assembly GCA_031278735.1 of Zoogloeaceae bacterium. Classification (GTDB taxonomy): domain Bacteria; phylum Pseudomonadota; class Gammaproteobacteria; order Burkholderiales; family Rhodocyclaceae; genus Azovibrio. The sequence continues at coordinate 19,775 of JAITJU010000030.1, read as the reverse complement.
TCCCATTCTTTTTGGTCATTGCATCCGCGTCTACTACAGGGACGCTTTTGCCCGGCACGGCAAGCGCCTCGCGGAACTGGGCGTCAATGTGAATCACGGCATGGGCGGTCTGTACGAAAAAATCGCCGCGCTGCCGGAGGAGGAACGCGCGGAGATATTGCGCGACTTCGAGGCTTGCCGCGCAAAGCGCCCGCAATTGGCGATGGTGGATTCCGCCAGGGGCATCACCAACTTTCACTCGCCCAATGACGTGATCATTGACGCCTCCGTCCCTGCGCTGATTCGCGCGGGCGGCAAAATGTGGGATGCGGCGGGCGAGCTGCAAGACTGCAAGGCGGTGATGCCGGACTCCACCTTCGCCCGCATCTATCAGGAAGTCATCAACTTCTGCAAGACCAACGGCGCCTTCGACCCGCGCAGCATGGGCTCCGTGCCCAATGTCGGCCTGATGGCGCAGCAGGCGGAAGAATACGGTTCGCACGACAAGACCTTCGAGATTCCCGAAGACGGCGAGGCGCGCGTAGTCGATCTGGAGAGCGGCGAGACGCTGTTCTCCCAGAAGGTCGAGGCGGGCGACATCTGGCGCATGTGTCAGACGAAGGACGCGCCCGTCCGCGACTGGGTGAAGCTCGCCGTCGCGCGCGCCCGCAATTCCGGCATGACCGCCGTATTCTGGCTCGATCCTTACCGTCCGCATGAAGCCGAACTGATCAAAAAGGTGGAACGCTATCTGCAAGACCACGACACGAGCGGCCTGGACATTCGCGTCATGTCGCAGGTTCGCGCCATGCGCTTCACGCTGGAGCGCATGGCGCGCGGGCTGGACACCATCTCCGTGACCGGCAACATCCTGCGCGATTACCTCACCGACCTGTTCCCGATCCTGGAACTGGGCACATCCGCCAAAATGCTTTCCATCGTTCCCCTGATGGCGGGCGGCGGCCTGTATGAAACCGGCGCGGGCGGATCGGCGCCCAAACACGTGCAGCAGCTCATCCAGGAAAATCATCTGCGCTGGGATTCGCTGGGAGAATTTCTGGCGCTGGCCGCCTCGCTGGAAGACCTGGGGCGAAAAACCGGCAACGCGCGCGCCGCGCTGCTCGCAAAAACGCTGGACGCCGCGACGGGAAAACTGCTGGAGGAACGCAAGACGCCCTCGCCCAAAACCGGGGAACTCGACAACCGGGGCAGCCAGTTTTATCTCGCCCGCTTCTGGGCCGAAGCCCTGGCCGCGCAGCAGGAAGACGCCGGACTCGCCGCCCGCTTCGCGCCGCTTGCCCGGACGCTTGCCGAAAACGAGGCGCGCATCGTCGCGGAAATGGAAACCGCGCAGGGAAAACCCGCGGACATCGGCGGCCATTACCTTGCCGATCGCGACAAGCTGGAGGCGGTGATGCGCCCGAGCGCGACCTTCAACGCGGCGCTTGAACCGCTGCTTGCCAAGTTTTCTTGTTGAAAACACCCAAAGGAGAAGCACGACATGACCACAGACGACATGCTGGATATCGCCTTTCGCAAGGCGCGCACCTTCAACCGCTTTTTTGCCGACAAACCCGTAAGCGACGCCAGGATACACGAACTCTACGCGCTTTTGAAATGGGGGCCGACCGCCGTCAATGGCCAGCCGGGACGTTACCTGTTCCTTCGCGCGCCGAAAGCCAGGGCGCGGCTGGCGGCTGTAGCGATGGCGGGCAATCAGGCGAGAATCCTGGCCGCGCCGCTTACCGTGATCGTCGCCAGCGACCCGCGCTTTTACGAGCATCTGCCCACACAGGCGCCCGCGCTCGCCGCCATGCGCGACGTTTACGCGGGCGACGCGACCCTGGCGTGTGACGCCGCGCGCTACAGCGGCGCCCTGCAAGCCGCCTACCTGATTATCGCCGCCCGCCTTCTGGGTCTGGACGCCGGCCCCATGTCCGGTTTCGACGCAGCCGCCGTCAACGCGGAATTCTTCGCGGAAAACGGCTGGCAGGCGCATCTGCTGGTCAACCTCGGCTACGGCGACCCGGAGGGCAACTACCCGCGCAACCCGCGCCTGGAATTCGACGCCGTCGCAAAGATACTCTGACGCGCCGACAAAACGCCGCCTTCAGGACGGCGGCCTTGCCCGCCGCTTACCTGTCGGGCGCGCCGGGCGTGGCGAGGAACGCCAATTGCGCGCGCAATTCCGCGCCGCCGCCCGCGATCTGGGGTAGGGAAGCCTCGCGACCGCTGATCTTTTCCTTTGCGTCAAGGCGGGCGGCGGCCAGGTGAAAGGCCGCCTCGATGGAACGGGTATGGCGGAGCGCCTCGTCAAAATAGGCGCGGCCAAATTCGGTCAGTTCGTCTTCTTCGCCGCAGCCGAAAGAGTTTCTGTCCGAGGCGGCGGCTGTAATCACCAGCGTGTTGTTATCTTGCAGGGCGGGGATGAAGCCGCCCGAATAACAGGCGGAGATGACGAGCACGCGCCGCGCTATGTTTGCGTCATCGAGCGCCTGCCGCAGCGTTGCCGGAGAAATGTCGGCGAAACTGAATGGCCAGAAGGAAAGCGAGAAGCGAAAATCGCGGGAACCGTGCGAGGTGAGAAAAAGAAAGAGCACGTCCTCCGCGCCATTCATCTGCTCGCCCATGCGCTTCAACGCCCGGCGCAGCGATTCCGCGTTGGCCATCGGGTAGGTTTGCGCCGTGCCCGAATGATTGACCAGCGTCAGGGAATGCCCGTCCGTTGCGAAAAGTTCGTTCATGCGCCGCTCGACAAACAGCGTCTCCCGCAAGAAAACATCCTGATCCGCGCCGCCCACTCCGATAAAGAAGAGTTCCGGCTTGCCCGCCACGCCAGCCTGCACCTTCGCCAGACTTTCCGCCAACAGGCGCGATTGGCCATAGAGCACTTGTTCGTTGACTTCGACATAGGGCATTTCATCGTCGTCTTCCTGCTGCCACAACACCAGCACAGGATAGTGCGCCTGAATCGCGTACGTCCCAACAAACGCAAGGAGGACGAGCGCCAGGCCGCGCCGCGTGTAAGGCGCCGCGCGCGAAAACCGCGCCACGCAAGCCAGTGCCAGCCAGAGGAGAGGCAATGCCTGAACAAACGTGAAAAACCGGGATTCCGGCGGCAGACCCAGCGCCTCCCACACTTCGGCGGCTCCGGCGCCTTGCCAGGCATGTGCCCAGGGCAGATAGAGCAGCAGCAGGCAAAGCGCGTACCACAGGCGCATTCCATCGACCGCCGCGCCGCCCAGAATCCGCGCCATGCATGCCAGCAAGGCCGCGTAGGCAAAGGTCAACGGCAGCAGGGACAAACCCCATGTGTTCACGCCGCCGTAAGAAAGCCCGTATTGCGCCATTTGCGCGCCCAGGGCAAAGAGGCTGAACAGCAGGAGGCACAGCAGGAATTTGCGGGCGTCCGGCGTCAGGGTTCCGGCGTCCGGCGCGCGAAAACAGAGCATACGCCCCGCCTGCCGCAGATCGGCCAGAAAAGATGAGGTGCGCGGCGCGTCCTCGTCCCGCGAGATTTCTCCTGCTGCGGCTTCCTTCATCCTTTCGCCCTTTCGCGTTCTTCAGTCAAACCGGGGCAGTTTCGCCAGCGATTGCGCCACGGCCTGCCCTGGATAGTCGTAATCCTCCAGATCGCCCGCGAAATAACGCTCGAAGGAACTCATGTCGAAGTGACCATGTCCGGTCAGATTGAAAAGAATCACCTTGGCCTCGCCGGTCTCCTTGCATTTCAGGGCTTCGTCGATGGCGACACGGATGGCGTGGCAGGATTCGGGCGCGGGAATGATGCCTTCGCTGCGGGCAAACCGCACACCGGCCTCGAACGTTGCTCGTTGCGGCACGGCGACGGCCTCGATCAGGCCATCGTGATAAAGCCGCGAGAGCAACTGCGACGCGCCGTGATACCGCAGGCCGCCCGCGTGAATGCCGGGCGGCACGAAATCGTGTCCCAGGGTGTACATCTTCATCAGGGGCGTAAACCCCGACGCGTCGCCAAAATCGTAGGTGTAGCGCCCCTTGGTGAGGCTGGGGCAAGAAGCAGGCTCGACCGCGACGCAGCGCAGGGATTCCGCCCGCCGGTCGCCCGCGGCGCGGTCGCCGAGAAAGGGGAAGGCGATGCCGCCGAAACTGGAACCGCCGCCGCAGGGCGCGATGATGATGTCAGGATAAAGCCCGATTTTGTCGAACTGCTTCTTGGCTTCCAGGCCGATGACGCTCTGGTGCAGCACGACGTGATTCAACACCGACCCCAGACTGTAATTGGTGTCCGCGCGGCTGGCCGCTTCTTCCACCGCCTCGGAAATGGCGATGCCGAGCGAGCCGGGATTTTGCGGGTCCTCGGACAGCAACTTGCGTCCGGTTTCGGTCAATTGCGAGGGACTGGCGAAGACTTCCGCGCCCCAGGTCTGCATCATCAGGCGGCGATAGGGTTTTTGTCCGTAGCTCACCCTGACCATGTAGATGCGCACTTCAAGGCCAAACATTTGCCCGGCCAGGGCAATCGACGATCCCCATTGCCCCGCGCCCGTCTCGGTCGTCAGCCGCCGGATGCCCGCCTCGCGGTTGTAATAGGCTTGCGGCGCGGCGGAATTGGGCTTGTGCGAACCGGCGGGCGAGACGCCCTCGTACTTGAAGAAGAGTTTCGCCGGTGTGCCAAGCGCCTGTTCGAGGCGCGCGGCGCGCGTGAGCGGACTGGGACGCCAGAGCCGGTAAATCTCGCGGACTTCGCGGGGAATCTCGATCCAGCGTTCGACGCTCATTTCCTGCTCGATGATGGCCGGAGGAAAAATGGCCGACAAGTGTTCCGGCGTCACGGGCGTTCCATCCGGCAGGAGCGGCGGCGAAAGGGGGGAGGGCATGTCGGCGGCGATGTTGTACCAATGCGTCGGTATTTCGCGCGCCTCAAGCTGGACGCGGGTGGATTCCATGATGCGATTCTCGCGGAAAAAACAGGATTATCCTCGCATTCGGAAACATCCACAAAGCGTTGTCGCGCCGCCGCCGATACCTTGTCTTCCGTCTTTCGTCAGCGACCGGAGGGAGCGGCGTCCTTTCCCTTTTCGTCCTTGCCGCCCGGCGGACGAGGGAGAAGCAAGACTTTGCGCGTTTTCAGAGGCAAAAGAGGCAAATGCGACGGCATCTGGGGAAAGCCGCGGATTTTTTTACGACGGGTCGACGGCAAAATCTCGCCGGTTTTCCTCGTCGATGCCCGGCAGGGACGCGCTTTCCGTTTGAGCGGGCAGGGCGGCGGGGATCTGGTCGTCCTTGAGGGCGACGCCGCCGATGCCCAGGCGGGCGGATTCCAGGAGCAGCCAGGCGAGTTTGCGGGCGGCGGCGGCGGGCGGCGTTCCTTCGGCGCGGATGTTGGAAACGCAGTTGCGATCGGCGTCGGTGCAAGCGGGGTCGGGACGCCAGGTGAAATAAGCGCCCAGGCTGTCGGAGGCGCTCAATCCCGGTCGCTCGCCCAGAAACATCAGCGCGTGGCGGGCATGGAGGAGCGCGCCAACCTCGTCTTGCAGCTTGACGCGGGCGAAGGGAATGAGCAGGATGGGATAGAGCGTCCAGCCCTCGGCGCGCAGCGTGTTTGCAAGCGGAACGATGGTTGGCGCGGCGTGTCGCAGCGCGGCGTTCGCGGAATGACCGTCCGAGACGAGAATGACCAGATCGCGCGCGCCCCATTCCAGGGCGCGGCGGCGCAAGGTCTCCCGTGACGCTTCCGCAAGCCGACGCCCCAGATCGGGACGCATGAGAAAGGTCGGACGGTCGGAAACGGCGGCGGCAAGGCGCTCCGTCGCCAGACCCGATTCGGCAAACTGGGCGGCGATGGCCTCTGCCTCGAAGCGGGCATGCACGGCGTCGCGGGCGCGGGCGTGCGCGAGGCGAAATTCCAATACGGAAGCTGTGCGCTGACTGCCGCCGGCGCGTCCCAGCGCGATGCGGGCAAACGTGCGCCGCCGCAGCGCCTCCCACGGATCCCGCGTGGGGCAGGGGAATGGATTCGGATTCGCCGGGCGATCATTCCGGCTGTCCTCCGCCGGGAAAGCGGCCTTGGGATGCGCGTCCAAATGAGTCATGGCGGGGTCATGGCGCGAGCAGCGCGTGCGAGGGCAGGGTGGGGAGCAGGCGGTTTCCCCCCGCGACGATCTGCATTTTTTCCAGCCATGCCTCGAACTCTGGGGCGGGCTTCAGTCCCAACACCTGGCGCAGGTAGTGGCTGTCATGAAAAGAGGTGGATTGATAGCCGAGCGCGATGTCGTCCGCGCCGGGCACACCCATGATGTAGGTGCAGCCCGCGACGCCAAGCAAAGTGAGAAGATTGTCCATGTCGTTCTGATCGGCCTCCGCGTGGTTCGTGTAGCAGATGTCGCAGCCCATTGGCAGGCCGAGCAGCTTGGCGGCGCAGTGATCCTCGATTCCGGCGCGAAGGATTTGCTTGCCGTCATACAGATATTCCGGGCCGATGAAGCCGACCACGGTGTTTACAAGGAGCGGCTCGAACTGGCGGGCGACGGCATAGGCGCGCGCCTCGCAGGTCTGCATGTCGACGCCGTGATGCGCGTTCGCGGAAAGCGCGGAGCCCTGACCCGTCTCGAAATACATGACGTTTTCGCCGACCGTGCCGCGCCGCAGGGAGCGGGCGGCGTCCCGGGCTTCCGCGAGCAAGGGCAGGGTGACGCCGAAACTCGCGTTGGCGGCTTCGGTGCCGGCGACGGACTGGAACACGAGATCGACCGGCGCGCCGCGTTCGATGACTTCGAGCGCGGTGGTGACGTGGGCGAGCACACAGGATTGCGTCGGAATCTCGTAGCGGCGGATGAGTTCGTCAATCAGGCGCAGGAGCGTCTCCATGGAAGGCACGCTGTCCGTGGCCGGGTTGATGCCGATCACCGCGTCCCCGCAACCATACAGGAGGCCATCCAGAATCGAGGCGGCAATCCCCTTGGCGTCGTCGGCGGGATGATTGGGTTGCAGACGCACCGAAAGACGCCCCGGCAACCCGATGGTATTGCGAAAGGCCGTCACGACGCGGCATTTGGAAGCGACGAGAATGAGGTCCTGGTTGCTCATCAGTTTGGCGACGGCGGCGGCCATTTCGGGCGTGAGTCCCGGCGCGAGCGCGGCAAGCGCGGCGGCGTCGGTTTCGTAGCACAGGAGCCAGTCCCGGAACGCGCCGACGGTCAGATCGGCGACCGGCGCGAAGGCGGCGCGATCATGCGTGTCGAGGATGAGGCGGGTCACCGCGTCCGTCTCATAGGGAATGAGCGGTTCTTCGAGAAAATGGGCAAGCGGCGCATCGGCGAGACACTGCTGTGCGGCAACGCGCTCCTCGGCGCTCTCGGCGGCGACGCCCGCCAGAACATCCCCGGAGCGCAGGGGACTGGCCTTGGCCATCAGTTCTTTCAGGGACGAAAAAACATAGCGGCGCGCGCCGACGGACAGGGAACAGGGAAAAATCACGACGTTTGCCTCAGGAAGGGAGAATGACGTGTTCGGGAATCCACAGCGCGATTTGCGGGAAAATCAGGATGAGGATCATGGCAAGCAGCATCATCAGCACAAAGGGGATGATGGAGACGTAAATATCCCGAATCGTGAAGGAAGGCGGCGACATGGCGCGCATCAGGAAGAGGTTGTAGCCGAACGGCGGCGTGAGATAGGCGATCTGGCAGGTAATGGTGTAGAGAATGCCAAACCAGATCGGGCTGAAGCCGAGTTTCACGATGATGGGAATATAGAGCGGCGCGACGATGACGAGCATGGCCGTGTCGTCCAGAAAAATGCCCATGATCAAAAAGGAAAGCTGCATGAGCAGCAGCACCTGCCAGGGAGAAAGTCCCAACTGGTCGAGAAAGATGCGCTCCACCGCCCGCACCGCGCCAAGACCGTCGAAAACGGCGGCGAAGGCCAGCGCCGCCATCATGATCCACATGAACATCGCGCTGGCGTTCAGGGAGTGCCGCAGGGTGCGATGCAGGACTTCGCGGTTCAAGCGTCCCCTGAAAAGCGCAATCAGGAGCGCGGCCAGCGCGCCGATGGCCGAGCTTTCCACAAGGCTCGCGTAACCCAGGAAAAAAGAGCCGATGACGAGCGCCATCATGATGAGCGGCAGGATGCCCGCGCCCAGAACGCGGAACTTTTCGGCGCGGGTGTATTGCCGTTCCGAGGCGGGCAGCGCCGGGCCAAGATTCGGTTGCAGGCGGCAGCGCACAATGATGTAGCAGAGGAACATCGCCGCAAGCAAAATCCCTGGTCCTACGCCCGCCAGCCACAATGGGCCGACCGGCTGGCGCGCGATGATGCCGTAGAGCACGAGCACGATGCTGGGCGGCGTCAGGATGCCGAGCGAACTCCCCGCCTGAATGATGCCGCTGATCATCCGCTTGTCGTAGTTGCGCTTGACGAGTTCCGGCAGCGCCACGGTGCATCCGATGGCCATGCCCGCCACGGAGAGGCCGTTCAGGCAGGACACCATCACCATCAGGAACATCGTGCCGACGGCAAGCCCGCCGCGCAAGCCGCCCATCCAGACGTGCAGCATATGATAGAGATCGTTGGCGACGCCGGATTCCGAAAGCATGTAACCCATGAAGATGAACATGGGCAGGGTCAGCATCGGATACCAGTTGAAGAGCTTGATGGCCGCGTTGAACCCCATTTCCGAACCGCCTGGCCCCCAGAGCCAGAGCGCGCAGGCGACGCCGACGAAGCCCATGACGCCGAAGACCCGCTGCCCCGTCGACATGAGGAGCATCAGCGACGAAAACATCAGGAGAATGACGATGGTGTAATCCACGCGGGATCTGCCGACAATTGGGGCGGAGGAGGGCGGTCAGGTCAGTCGGCGCTTGCTTCCGCCCGCGCGAAGGCGGGCAGGAACATTTCGGGGATGCTGGCCGCGACGGGTTCCGGCGGCGGCGGAATGCGCATGAGATCGACGCCCCGCGTCCGGGCGATGTCCTTCAATAATTCCGCCACGCATTGCAGGAGCATGAGCGACATGCCCAGGGTCATGATGATCTTGATCGGCGCCATGTACGGCCCCCAGACCGAATGGTTGCGCTGGCCATATTCCAGCGCGTACCAGGAACCCTGTACGCCGCCATAGACCAGAACGCCCAGATAGAAAATGACAAAGAGAATGGTGATGGAGTCGACCGCCGCCCGTTGCCGGGGTTTCCAGCGTTCGTAGAGGAAATCCATGCGCACGTGCGCGCCTTGTTGCAGGCTGTAGCTCGCGCCCAGAAGGTAATAGGCCGCCATTGTAAACTGCGCCATTTCCATGGCCCAGATTGGGGGCGAACCGGCAAGATTGTTGCACGCCGCCGAATACATGAGAATGGCCAGCATGACCAGCAGCAGATACATTGCGACGCCGCCCATGACGCGGTTGACCGCGGCCATGAAGCGCACGTATTTTCCCGCCGCGTTCTGCAATCGTTGCAAGAGGAAATCAGACATGGGAGTCTCCCGAAAAAAGACCCCGCCAACGGCGGCGGGGCATGTCGCGCGCGTCAGTAACGATAGGGCTTGCCCGCCTTCTGCATCATGGCGTTGTAATTGCGGAAGATTTCCACGACCTTCGCGGCGCGCGGAGACGTGGTGGCGATTTCGTCCCAGAATTTCACCGCTTCCTGTTCGACGCTTGCCCATTCCGCGTCCGGGATGGAGGTGAGCTTCAGTTTCGTTCCTTCCGTGCGCAGTTTCGCCTCGCCGCCCCAATACCAGTGCTGGCGGTAGTAATGCGAACTGTCCATGCAAAGCCGGAACAGGGTTTTCAAATGTTCCGGCACGGCTTCCCACGCCTTCGTGTTGGCGAAGAAGGAGCCGATCCAGGCGCCGGAAATGTTGTTCGTCAAAAAATAACTGGTGCCGTCCGCCCAGCCCACCGTGTAATCCTCGGTGATGCCCGACCAGGCCACGCCGTCGAGTTCGCCGGTGCGCAGCGCCATTTCGATGTCCTCCCAGGGCAGCGTCACCGGGACGACGCCAAAGCGGGACAGGAAGCGTCCTGCGGTCGGAAAGGTGAAGACCTTCTTGCCCTTCAGGTCGGCGAGACTGTTGATCGGGGTCTTGGTGGCGAAATGGCAAGGATCCCAGGCGCCGGCGCTCAGCCAAGTGACGCCGCCGACTTCCGCATAGGATTCCGCCCAGATTTTATCCAGCCCGAACTGCGCGAACAGCGTCGGCACATCCAGACTGTAGCGGGTGGCAAACGGAAAATAGCCGCCGAAGACCGCGACATCGGCGGGGGAGGCAATGGAATCGTCATCGCTTTGCACGGCGTCGATCGTGCCGCTTTGCAGGGCGCGGAACAATTCGCTCGTCGGCACCAACTGGTCGGCATAATACAACTCGATGGTCATTTCTCCATTGGCGGCCTGGTTGAAGGCGTCAATGGCCGGTTTGACGACGTGCTCGCCGAGCGCTGCGCCCGCGTAAGTCTGCAAGCGCCACTTGATCGCGCTTTTTGGGGCGGCGGCGACGGCGGGCGCGCCGCTGCCGCCCTCTTCCTTGCCGCCGGAACATCCGGCCAGAATGCCGCCCAGCGCGGGCGCGGCGGCCACGATCCCCGCTTTTTGCAGGAAGCGCCGACGTTTTTGCCGGGAAGTTTCTTCGGATGCGGCGGGCGCTTGTGTCGCAATGGTCGGCGTTTCCTTGATCGGCGTTTCCTTTGTTTCCAGCGGTGCATGTGCAGGCATGATGGCTCCTTTATCAGGGGTTGCAGGGATTGCGGGATGGACGACAGAAGAATAAGCAAGAGACAGACCAAACCGGCAGGAGACGCGCAAACCCGATACATTCCCGCGAACGCCAGAACATGCCCGTGAATTTTTTCGGGACTTGCGCACTTCAATCGTGCGTATGCGTCGGGAATTCGCCCAATCCTGGGGCGCGGGATGCGTGCTTCGTCAAAGCGTTCAACGCGCGCAACAGGAACGATGCGGCGGATGCGCGAGTGAAAGCAGGGAAAAAAGGAAAGTGAAATATCCTTGTCGCCAATCTCGAAGAATTTGTAGAATCCCGTCCATGCGTTCTGCCGCTATTTCCGTTTTCCCCGTCTGTCTGCGCCGACTCGCCTTGTGGGTGGGGGGCGCGTTTGCCCTGGGCATTGTTCTGCAAGCCGCGTCCATGACGTTTGGCGCCGCAAGCGCCGAATTTGTCGAGGTTTGCGCGGGGACGGGTATGCAGCGCGTTTTGTTTGCGCCGACAACGGACGACGCGCCGTTGCCCGTTCCCGACAACGCCCCGCATTGTCCGTTATGCATCATGATGACGGATGATGCGGCGCCGCCCGCCGCAACATTTGTTTTTCTGTTGCCGGAATTGGCCGCTGCGCGCCATCTGCGTCGGCGCGCTGACGGCACAACGGCAAATTCGCCAGACCTGCGGCATGCGCCGCCGCGCGCCCCGCCTTCCTTCGCCTGAGCTTTTCGATCCGGATTTCGATTTCGGGCCTTGATCGTCCTGCCGTCGATCCGTCACTTTCCGATTGTTTCCGCTGACGCCGTCCGCGCCGCTGTTTGCGTTGCGCGTTTTTGGCGTCTGGCGATCCGCGAAGGATTTTTCACCATGCAGTTTCCCATATTGCAAGGCAAGCCCGCAGTGCGCGCGCTGGCTGCCGCTTTTGCCGCGATCTTCACGCTTTCACCGCTCCACGCCGAGGAAAGCGCAAAAGAACCCCATTTTCACGAACACGGCCAGCCCGCGCCGGACAGGGATGCCGCGAATGAGGTCGAACTCGCCCCCATCGTCATCACCGCGCCCGCCATGAACGCGCCGCTGGAAGTCCGGCTCGATCCGAAAGCGCCGCAGCAGCCCCTGCCCCCCAATGACGGCGCGGGTTTCCTGAAGACCATCCCCGGCATGAGCGTCATCCGCAAGGGCGGCGTCAGCGGCGACCCGGTCTTTCGCGGCATGGCCGCTTCGCGCCTCAACATCCTCTTCGACGGCGAACAGATTCTCGGCGGCTGCGGCGGACGCATGGACCCGCCCACCGCCTACATCTTCCCGGACGCCTTCGACCGCGTGACGCTCATCAAAGGGCCGCAGAGCGTACTTTACGGCCCGGGCGCCTCAGCGGGCACCGTGCGTTTCGAGCGCGATCCCGTCTATTTTTCCGAACCGGGCTGGCAAGCCGACAGCGCCGTCACCGGCGCGAGTTTCGGACGGCATGACATTTTTATGGATGTGAAGGCGGGTTCGCCGCAAGGCTACGCGCAAGGCATCGTCACCCACGCCCGTTCCGGCGATTACGAGGATGGCGACGGCAAATCCGCGCATTCCCGCTACGAGCGCCATAGCGCCACGGCCATCCTGGGCTGGACGCCAGATCGAAACACCCGCCTGCAATTTTCCGCCGCCAGGAGCGACGCCGAGGCCGCCTATGCCGACCGGGGCATGGACGGCAGCCGCTTCAAGCGGGAAAACGCCGATTTCAGGTTCGAGAAATCGGCCATCGGCGGCCTGCTCGACAAGGTGGAAGCGCAAATTTATTACAACTACATCGATCATGTAATGGACAATTATTCACTGCGCCACACGACCGGCATGGCGATGGCGAGCAATCCCGACCGCAGGACCACCGGCGGGCGCCTGGCCTTCACGCTCTACCCGCAAGAGGAACTGCGCTGGATTCTGGGCGCCGACTGGCAATCCAACCGGCACACGGGCAGAAGCGGCGGCAGGCGCGGCGCGGCCAACGATTACCACGACCAGAAACGCGTGGAAGACGCGCGTTTCGCGCAATCCGGTCTTTTTTCCGAACTCGAATGGCTGTTCGCGGAAAAGGATCGCCTGATCGCGGGCCTGCGGACGGATCGCTGGCGCGCAAAGGACAGCCGCCGACAAATCAACCTGGGAAGCGGCATGATGCCCAGTTACCGCGCCAACCCCACCGCGAACGCGCGCCGGACGGAGCATCTTTACAGCGGCTTTGTCCGCTATGAGCATGATTTGCCCCTCGGCACGGCCTACGCCGGCTTGGGACACAGCGAGCGCGCCCCCGATTTCTGGGAGCTGATCGGCAAGGAAGCGGCGGCGAGCCTTTCCGTCTTCGATACGCTCGATACGGAAAAAACCACCCAGCTCGATGTCGGCCTCACCTGGAAAACCGGTCCCTGGCAGGGTTTCGTCTCGGCCTTCTATGGCCGGATCGACGATTACATCCTGATCCAGAGCAATTACACAAAGCCCGGCCCGATGATGAGCGCGCGCGCCGTCACCGTCGCCCGCAACATCAAGGCGACCGTCTGGGGCGGCGAGGCGGGCGTTCATTACCGTTTCTCGCCCGGCTGGAAGGCCACGGCGAGCCTTGCCTACACGCGCGGCGAGAACGACACGGATCATCATCCCCTGGGCCAGATGCCGCCCCTGGAAGGCCGTCTGGGTCTCGACTGGGAATCCGGCCCCTGGTCGGCGGGCGCGCTCTGGCGGCTTGCCGCCCGGCAAAACCGCGTCGCCGTCGATGAAGGCAACATCGTTGGCCAGGATCTGGGCAGGACGAGCGGCTTTGGCGTCTTTTCCATGAACGGCGGCTACCGCTGGAAGAAGCGCGCCCATGTCACGTTCGGCATCGACAATCTGTTCGACAAAACCTACGCCGAAGCCATCAGCAAGGGCGGCGCGCTGGTTCCGGGCTACGAGCAGACCCTGCGCGTGAATGAGCCGGGGCGCGCTTTCTGGCTGAAGGCGCGGTTCACGCTGGAATAACGCGAGGCGGAGGTGACACGGTGATTTTCTTCCCCAACTCTGCCGCGGAGGGAGGGTTGGGGAGGAGGCAAGGCTTCTGGATTTGCAGGTCCGCCATCATTCCCGGATGGGGCTGTATTCGACGGGAATCCACTCGTAGCTTTCCCCGCCGTTGGTGACGACGTGCCCGATGCCGGGAAAGGGCAGGTGCATTCCGGCGATAAGCAATTTTTCGCGGGCGGCGCGCTTGAGGATCGCCTTGCGGGTTGCGACCGCCTGTTTGTCGTCCGAATCGAAGGCGATTCCCACCGCCGGTTGCGCGAACTGCACTGCCGCGCTATGCACGATGTCGCCCCAGATCAGCAACTTTGCCTTGTTCGATTCGACCTCGAAACCGGCATGCCCCGGCGTGTGCCCATGGGCAGCAAGCGACCGGATGCCGGGCAGGATTCTTTCGCCATCCTCGAAAGTCTTTACACGTCCAGCAGCCTCATACGGCGCGAGCGGCGCTTTCGTCGCCCGGAAAACGGACGCAAGCTGTTCAGCGCGCATGGCCTTGGGAATCAGGCCACGGGCAATGGCGCGTTTGGCCGCGTCTTCCGGCAGCCAGAAATCGGCCTCCGTTTTGCTCATGTAGATCGTGGCGTTCGGAAACAGCGCCTTGCCCGCCACATTCAGGAGACCGCCCGCGTGATCGCCATGCAGATGAGTAAGCAGCACCGCGTCGACTTGCTCCGGCGCATAGCCCGCCGCTTTCAGGTGGACGAGCAGATGTCCCGCCGAACCGTCGGAACCGCTGGGGTTGCCCGCGTCGACCAGCACGAGTTTTGTGCCCGTATTGATGAGATAGGCATTGACAGCGGTTTGGAATTTCCCGTCTCGCAAATTGAAACGTTCCGCCAGCCGGGAACGGATGGCTTCGGAAGGCATGTTGTAGAGCAGGTTCGCGTCGAGATCGAAATAGCCGTCATAGAGCGCGGTCACTTCAAAAGCGCCCAGCATGAGACGATAGAATCCGGGCGCTTGCGTATTGACCTGCGGGGCTTCGGCACGGGCGGCGGCGGGCAAGAGGGAATACACGGGCAGGAAACCGAGCGCGGCGGCCAGGAACAGCAAACGGGCAGATATGGACATTTTCTGGCCTTTCTTCCAAGAGCTTGAATTTCCGAATCATACGCGCTTTCCGCGGCGATACGCCCGGATTCCGGGGCTGGCGCAAAGGAGTTCGGAAATCGGGGTTCCGGTCGAATTTTCCCTTCTCGCGGGTTTTGCCGGGCAGCTTTTCCGATTCCCGCTCTTCCGGCATTTGTTCATGCCGCGTTTTGAATGGAGGTCTCCAGTCAGGGCAGGGGGTTTGGACGTTTTGCAGGAGCGGCTATATATAAAGATTTTTTTCTTCTTTTGTCGCGGAAGGAACGCCCATTAATATCATCGCCTGTTCATTCCCCTGTTTTCAAGGAGTTCCCCATGTCTTCCACACTGGTCAGAGTCTTGTCTGTCGGCATGTCGTTGTTCTGCGCGTGCCTTGCGGGCAGCGCGGCCGCCGAATCGTTGAAGGTCGGCTACCTGCCCGCGATCGGCCACGGCAAATACTTCATCGCGTATGAGCAAGGCTTTTTCAAGCAGGAAAATCTCGATGTTGAACTCATCGAATTCCAGAATTCCGCCGACGGCATCAACGCCGTCATCAGCGGCAAGCTCGACACCGGGTCGTTCAGCACGCCCGCGCCCCTGCTTTTCTATTCCAAGGGATCGGACGTCAAGATTGTCGGCGGCATCATGGGGCAAGACGGATCAATCATCATCAAGCCAGAAAAAGCAAATGAAATCAAAACGGTTGCCGATCTGCGCGGGAAAAAGGTCGCCACCGTTCGTCTGGCCTCCAGCGACGCCGTTCTTCGCGCCGCGCTCAAGGAAGCCAAGATCGACTGGCGCAGCGACCTGGAAATCTTTGAACTGAAAAACCCGCCCGCCGTCATCGAATCGGTCAAATCCGGCCAGGTCGACGCGGGCGTCGTCTGGGGACCGTTCGACTTGCGGGCGGAGCAGCAAGGGCTGAAAGTCATTGTTCGTTCGGGCGATCTCTATCCGGGGCACCCATGCTGCCGCTTGATCGTCAGCAGCGCCCAACTCAAGAACCCGGCGGCGGTCGAACGGTTTTTGCGCGCCTTGCTGCGGGCGGAGCGGTTCGCGGCGGATCATCGCAAGGAAACCATCGACGCCATCGCCAAATATGTCAAGCTGGATCGCGACACGCTCGAAAAAAGCTATTACTCGCCAAACCTCGACCAGACGACCGACCCCAATGTAAAAGGCGTCCAGAAATTCTGGCTTTCGCTTGTCGCCTCGAATTTCATCGACGGCAAGCGTCCGCTTGAGCCAATCTTTGCGGTTGAACCGTATCAAAAAGCCATCGAATCCCTGGCGAGGGAGAATCCGAAAGACGCTTTTTACCAGGCAAGGCTGAAACAATTCCGGGAGCGCAACCTGTGAGTTCGGCAAGCGGCCTGCACATTGATGACGTTTCTTTTGCGTACAGCGACGACGCGCCGATTCTGCGGCGCGTCGCGCTTGATGTGCGCGAGGGGGAATTCCTGGGGCTGATCGGCCCAAGCGGTTCGGGCAAATCGACCTTGCTTCGCCTGATCGCCGGCCTCGAAAAACCCACGCGCGGGCGCATTGCCTGGAAGGGCGTCAATATCGCCGGGCCGGGCATCGAGCGCGCCGTCGTATTCCAGAATTATTCGCTCTTCCCCTGGTTTACCGCGGAGGCGAATGTCGCGCAGGCGGTCGCCAAGGCGCATCCGGGTTTTACGCGCGCGGAACGCCTTGCGCTTGCGCGTGACCATCTTTCCCGCGTCGGATTGGGCGACGCCGCCAGGAAATACCCTTTCCAGCTTTCGGGCGGGATGCAGCAGCGCGCCGCCATCGCGCGCGCCCTGGCGCTTGAAGCGCCTGTCTTGTTGATGGATGAGCCGTTTGGCGCGCTTGATTCGGTCAACCGGAGCCGTCTCCAGGATTTGCTGCTCGAAGCCTGGAATGGCGTATCGCCGCGCCGCACCATCGTTTTTGTCACGCACGACATTGATGAAGCCATTTATCTTGGCGACCGGGTTGCGCTTCTGGGCGCAAGCCGGGGAGGCGGGCTGCTGGCTGAAATTGGCGTGCCGTTCTCTCGTCCGCGCCGCCGCGCGGAGCTTTTTATTTCCACGCAATTCCGCGAGTTACGCGAAAACATCGCCGAACGGCTTGATGCGGACGTGCTCTCCGGCTTGGCCGCAAACTGATGTAATGCCATGCAAAAAACCATCACGCTTGAAGGAAGCCCAGAAACCATCGGCGCCTATTTCGAAGATGACGCGCCTGTTGCCGCGGGCGATAAAAAATTGTCTGGCATGAAAAAGGCATGGGGATTCATCGCCTGGGAGGCCGTTGCGCTCTGGGTGTTCCTGCTGTTTGCCTGGCAATTCTCTTCCTTTTTCATCGACCAGGAGGCAAATCCGCTCCTGCCCGCGCCGATGACGGTATTCCGCGCATTGTGGGATTCCCTGCCGGAACTCTGGAAAGGGACGGTGTCTTCGTTCTACATCCTCCTGCCCGGTTATGCATTGGCCGTCATCAGCGGAATCGCGTTGGGACTGTTGGCGGGGGTGCTGCCGTCGCTGGGGCGCGCCTTCTTTCCGTTTGCCAAGGTCGTCTCGCCGATTCCGCCGACAGTGTATATTCCCTACGCCATCGCCATTCTGCCGACTTTCCGGATTTCCGCCGCGTTTGTCGTTTTCGTCGGCGCGTTCTGGCCAGTTTTCCACGCGGCCGCGATTGGCGCGCAATCCATCGAGGCGCGTTATCGCGACAACGCGCGCGTACTCGGTTTTTCGCGGATGGAAACTTTATTGCGCGTTGTCTTTCCAGCGAGTTTGCCGCATATCTTTTCCGGAATGGGCGTTGGGCTGGCGTTTTCTTTCATCCTGCTCACGGTCGCCGAACTGTTTGGCGCGAATGCCGGACTGGGGCGTTTTATCCAGTATTACGCCGATTTCGCGGATTATCCCCGCATGGTTGCCGGCATTCTCTACACCGGCGCGGTGACCTGGTCCAGTATGACGCTCCTGGATAAATTGCGCCATCGAGCCATTTTCTGGCTGCGCTGAAAAGGTGTCGTCCATGCTCGCAGGATGCCGTTTCCCGTGCCGACGCTTTTTTCCGGTCATTGCGCTTGCCGTATGCGCCTTTCTTGCGCCAGGCGCGGTGACCGCCGCGATTTTTTCCATCCCCGCCACGGATTTGCCTGCTGAGGTCAAGGCGGCCAAGGCTGAGGGGCGCAGGCTTCTTGTCTTTTTTGAACTGTCCGATTGCCCTGAATGCCGGACGATGGAACGCGAGGTTTTTTCAGACCGCCGTGTGCAAAGGCAGTTCGATCGCCTTTACCGGACGGCGCGGATCGCTGTCGACACGAAAGGCGCGATCGTCGATCTTGACGGAGAAGCGCGCGCGCCGCTGGAAATCGCCCGGAAGCTGACGGTTTACGCCACGCCGTCGTTCGCGTTCTTCCTGCCGGACGGCACATTGGAATACCGTCACACGGGCAACCTGTCCGCGGACGAATTCCTGCGGCTTGGCCAGTTCGTTTTCGGCGCGATCTATGAAGAACAATCCTTTGCCGACTATGCGCAATCCTCCGCCCACCACTGAAGCCAACACGATATGCCCCAGAATAAACTGATCTCCTTGCCAAATGCCGTTTCGCGTTTTTCCGCCGACGGTATCCAGTACGCCAGCGGCGCCGCCCTGCCCGTCGGGTCGGACGCCATCGTCTTCGGGCGCGAACTCTTGCGCCAGGGGCGGAAAAACCTGCACGCGATCTTTCACTGCAACAGCCAGCAGCTCAATCTGCTGGCTGCCGCCCGCGCCGTCGACAAGGCCGAATGCGGATTTTCCGGCCTTGAAGTCTTCGGTTTTGCCAACGGCCTGCGCCGCGCCGTCGAAAGCGGCCACCTCGTTCTGGAGGATTATTCCAACCTTTCCATGTCATTGCGCTTCCTGGGCGGCGCGCTGAACTGGCCTTTCGTTCCCGCGACGGTGAATGTCGGCTCGGACATCGCCTGGCGCAGCGCCTTTTCCCCGGAGGCCTATCCCGCGCCGGAAAAGATTCCGACAATCACCGACCCGTTCTCCGGTCGGACGATCGGCGCGCTCTCGCCCCTGAAGCCGGATCTTGCCGCCATCCACGTCACGCTGGCCGATACCGAAGGCAACGCAATTCTGATCGGAACGGAATGGAGCCGTTTCGAGCTTTCCCGCGCGGCCAAGAAGGTCGTGCTGATCGCCGATCATATCGTCGATACCGACTGCATGCGCCAGTACCCGAATCTTGTGCGAATTCCCGGCGTCATCGTCGATGCGGTCGTCTGGCAGCCATATGCTGCATGGCCGCAAGGTTCGCCGGGCGTCTACGATATCGACGAGGCGCACATGCGCCTGATGAACGAATGGCTGGGCAGCGAAGAGGGCACGGCGCGCTACATTGAGCAATTCGTCACGAAAACGGCAAGTTTGGACGATTATCTTGCCGCAATCGGACAGGATGTCATCGAGCGCCTGGACAAGACCTCCTCCGCTTTCCTGCTTGACCCGTATCGCAAATGGATCAAGCCGCGCGAGGAAATTGAATCGCTTCTGGAGGACGTTTTGGAAGGAGAAACCCGATGAGCGCGAATCTTTCCGAGAATCTTTCCTATACCCGCCAGGAAATGATGGCGATTGCAACCGGCAGGGAGATCCGCGACGGCGAACTGGCGATTTTCGGCGTCGGTCTCTCGATGCTGGCTGGTTTTTTCGCGCAGGCGCATCACGCGAAAAATGTCCGTTCCATCACGGAAGGCGGCGTTTTTGGCGCAACGCCGATCGGCGGGCTGCCGTGGGGCATTGAATGCAACCGGATTTCATCGAACGCCGTCAGTTTTACCAACGCGCTTGACGCGCTCGGTTTCCTGACGGCTTCCGGGCGCTGCGATGTCGGCGTGATCGGTGCCGCGCAGGTCGACAAATTCGGCAACGTCAACACGACCGGAATCTGGGGGCGCGAAATCGGCGCGCGTTACGTCCCG
>JAITJU010000021.1 GCA_031278735.1 Zoogloeaceae bacterium | reverse complement strand
GGCTACCGGAAGTGGCGATCGGGCCTGGCGCGCGGCGCGCTGGAATTCAGCTGCGCCGACGAGCGTAAGGTTTCGGCGCGTTTCGTGCTGACCCAGGCCAGCAACGACGCGGCGCTGATTTTTCTCGAGGATCTGGGCAAGTTGCGGGAAGCCGCGCAGCAATTGAAGCTTGCTTCCCTCGGTCAATTGACCGCCAGCATCGCGCATGAAATCCGCAATCCGCTGGCGGCCATCAGCCATGCCAGCGAACTGTTCATGGAAGAAACCGCGAACACGCCGCCGACCTTGCAGACGCGCCTCATCCGCATTGTGCGCGACAATACCCTGCGCCTGGATCGCATCATTCAGGACGTGCTGGTGCTGGGGCGTCAGTCGGCGAAACAGACCGACCTGGCGGCGGAGCGTCTGTCCCTCGGTCCTTATCTCGCGGAATTCGCCCGCAATCTGCGGACGCAGGAAAGCGTCGGTGAAAATGTCATTCAGACGCGGGCGGACGAGCAGGCGGAATTTCGCTTCAATCCCGAGCAGCTGCAACAGGTATTGTGGAATCTGGTGACGAACGCCCTGCGCTACGCTTCCCGCCAGCCGGGCGCCGTGCGGCTGGAAGCCAAAGATGCCGGCAAAAGCGTAGAATTGCACATCTTCGATGACGGTTCCGGCATTCCCCGCGAATTGCGCGATCAGATTTTCGATCCCTTTTTTACCACATCGGCGCGCGGCACCGGCCTGGGTCTGCACATCGCCCGCGAGTTGTGCGCGGCCAACGGGACGCGCCTTTCACTGGGCGAAGGGCCGGGCGGACACTTCATCCTTCTGCAAGACAAAGGCGACGCAGAGCCATCCGCGAGGAAAGACGCATGAAACGCACGGAAAACCGGATTCTGGTGATTGATGATGAAAGCGATATCCGCGAACTCATCGAGCTGACGCTGGCGCGCATGGGGCTGGATGCCGATTGCGTCGGTTCCGTGGGCGAGGCGCTGGCCATGCTCCGGGAAAGGCGTTATCAGCTTTGCCTTACCGACATGCGGTTGCCGGACGGTGATGGTCTCGACATCGTGCGGCACATCAGCGAATTCGCGCTGGATACGCCGGTGGCGGTGATTACCGCCTACAGCAGCGCGGAAAACGCGGTTGCCGCCCTGAAAGTCGGCGCGTTCGATTACATTTCCAAGCCGGTGAGCCTCGATCAGCTGCGGACGCTGGTGAAATCCGCCCTCAACTGCGCCGCGGACGAAAGCGTCGGCAAGGAAAGGGAAGGCGGCCAGATGACCATCGGCGTTTCTTCCGCGATGGCGCAGGTTTCCGCCTTGATTGCCCGTCTGGCGAAAAGTCAGGCGCCGATTTACATTTCCGGCGAATCCGGCAGCGGCAAGGAACTGGCGGCGCGGCAGATTCACGCGCAAAGCGCGCGCGCCAAACAGCCCTTCGTGCCCGTAAACTGCGGCGCAATCCCTGAAAACCTGATGGAGAGCGAATTTTTCGGTTACCGCAAGGGCGCGTTCACCGGCGCGGACACCAGCGACCGCGAGGGTTTTTTTCAGGCGGCGCGCGGCGGCACCCTGTTCCTCGACGAGGTCGCGGATCTGCCGCTTCAGGTGCAGGTCAAACTGTTGCGCGCCATTCAGGAAAAAAAGGTGCGCAAGGTCGGCAGCACCATCGAGGAGCCTGTCGATGTCCGCATCATGTGCGCCACGCATAAAAACCTGCATGATTGCGTGGAACAGGGCATTTTTCGTCAGGATTTGTATTACCGCATCAACGTCATCGAATTGCGCATGCCGTCCTTGCGCGAGCGGCGCGAGGACATCCCGGCGCTGGTTGAATCCATCATGCGCCGACTGACGGGCGGCGAAGTTCCTCGGCTGGACGCTTCCGCCTGGGCGGAGCTTTCCGCCTATTCCTTTCCCGGCAATGTGCGCGAGCTGGAAAACATTCTGGAACGCGCCACGGCGCTTTGTTCCGGCCAGTTCATCAACGCCGCCGACCTGCAGCTGGGCAACGCCCGCCTTCCCGACCTGGGCGTCGCCGGTGAGGGCGTGATGACGTCCGGCACGGAAACCCTGGAAGACCTGCTCGACCGGGTGGAAAGAAACGCCATCCAGGGGGCGCTCAACCAGACCAAGGGCAATCGGACCGCCGCCGCCCGCGTTCTGGGCATTTCCTTTCGCTCTTTGCGCTACCGCCTTGATCGTCTGAATATGGAGTGATTCGGCTGTCCTGCCGTTCCCGCCGCCGCTCAGACGGCGGTCAGGATTTCCGCGATTGCCGCCTCGCTCACGGTTTCGCTGACCACGGCTTTTCCCAGGGCTTCGAGCAGGATGAGCCGCAGGCGGCCATTCTGGACTTTCTTGTCGCGGCGCATGAGTTCCAGATAGCGTTCCGCGCCCAGATTGGGCGCGCGAACAGGAAGACCGGCGGCGATCAGAAGGCGCTCGATACGGTCTGCCTCCGTCGTCGGCAGCCAGCCCAATCGCGCGGAAAGACGCGCGGCCAGGAGCATTCCCGCCGCCACCGCCTCGCCGTGCAGCCAGACGCCATAACCCAGCCCGGTTTCGATCGCGTGCCCGAAGGTGTGCCCCAGATTCAGCAGCGCGCGCATGCCCCGCTCGTGTTCGTCCGCGACCACGATCCGCGCCTTGTGCTGGCAGGCGCGATACACGGTTTCCGTGAGCAGGGTTTCGTCGCGCGCCATCAGCTCTGGCATGTGGGCTTCCAGCCAGCGGAAAAAATCCGCATCGAGGATCAGGCCGTATTTGATGACTTCGGCCATGCCCGCGGAAAGCTCGCGCCGCGGCAGGGTGGCAAGGGCGGCGATGTCGGCCAGCACCAGCGTTGGCTGATGAAAGGCGCCGATCATGTTCTTGCCCAGCGGATGATTGATCGCGGTTT
>JAITJU010000316.1 GCA_031278735.1 Zoogloeaceae bacterium | reverse complement strand
GGCTCGCCGACCGCATCGCCGCCGTCTTCGCGCCCGTCGTCGTCGGCATCGCCGCGCTGACCTTCGCCGCCTGGTGGTTTTTTGGCAAAGACTTCACAACCGCCCTGGTGAACGCCGTCGCCGTGCTGGTCATCGCCTGCCCCTGCGCCCTGGGTCTGGCGACGCCCACGGCCATCATGGTCGGCACGGGAAAAGGCGCGCGGCGCGGCATCCTGATCCGCAACGCGCAGGCGCTGGAACTCGCGGAAAAACTGGAGACGCTGGCCGTCGACAAAACCGGCACCCTGACCACGGGCATACCCGCCGTCACCGGCGTGTTTTCCGCCCGCGCCGAAGCGAATGCGGCGAACGAAACAGGCAACGAAACAGAAATCCTCACCCTCGCCGCCAGTCTGGAACAGGCTTCCACCCATCCGCTCGCCGTCGCCATTCTGGCTTTTGCGCGCGAGCAGAAGCTGGAAATTCCCCCGCTCACGGATGAAGCGCGCGCGATTCCCGGCGGCGGGCTGCAAGGCGCGGTCAATGGCAGACAGATACACGTCGGCTCGCCGTCCTGGCTCGCTGGCCTGGGATTCGCCATTCCCGCCGTCCCGCCGGAACTGGCCGGGCAAAGCGTCGTCGCGGTCGCCGCGAACGGCGAAGTCCTGGGGCTGATCGGCATTGCCGACCCCTTGCGGACAAGCTCGCGGGAAGCGGTCGAGCGCCTTGCGCGCTTGAACGTCGAAGTCGTCATGCTGACCGGCGACAATTCCGGCGCCGCCGAGACCATCGCCCGCGAAGCGGGCATCGCCCGTTTCGAGGCCAACGTCCTGCCCGGCGGCAAGGCCGCGGCGATCGAATCGCTGAAAACCGGGGGCAAGCGGGTCGGCATGGCGGGCGACGGCATTAACGACGCCCCGGCGCTCGCCGCCGCCGACGTGAGTTTCGCCATGGGCGCGGGTTCCGACATCGCCATGCAGACGGCGGACATCACGCTGATCAAGAACGATCTTTCCGGCGTCGCCGACGCCATCGCGCTTTCCCGCGCCACGCTCGCCAAGATTCGCCAGAATCTCTTCTGGGCCTTCATCTACAACATCCTCGGCATCCCCGCCGCCGCGCTCGGCTTTTTGAATCCGGTCGTGGCGGGCGCGGCGATGGCCTTGTCTTCCGTATCGGTCGTGAGCAATTCGCTCCTCTTGCGACCCTGGAAAAACTGACTCGCCGGTTTTCGGCGGTTTTTTCGCAACCTCAACAGCAAAGGAAATGAAATGACAACGGGCGCCATCCAATTGAAAAACATAGCAAACGGCGAGGAAGGCCGCAAAATCATCCAGGCGTTCGGGGAAATACCCGGCATCACGGGGGTTGGTTTCGACCTGGAAACAAACCGGGTGGAACTGGAATTCGTTCCCGACCATCTCCTCCAGTACTACGTGCTCAAAACCATCCGCGACACGGGATTCGAACATCCGTATGAGCAGAGTTTCCCGGATTGAAACACTTTTTCGCCGCGCAGGCGTTGCGGCCATGCGCCAATCATGGCGGGCGCGGCGACAGCTTCCTCTTCCGCGCCGACCATGCGCAAGACGCTTTTCATGTGGCCGCGGAAAAACGGACTTGCCGGTTTTCGGCGGGTATTCTTGCAACCTCGATAGAAAAGGAAATGAAATGGCAACAACCAACATCAAGGTAGACGGCATGTCCTGCGCCGGATGCGTTCGCAAGCTCATTCGGAGATTTGGCGGGCAGCCCGGCGTGACGGGCATCCGCGTCGATCGGAAAGCAGGTCTGGCGCAGGTGAAATTCAACGAGAACGAAGTCGGCCATGACGCCTTGCTCAAGGTCGTCCAGGAAGCGGGCTTCAAGGGGCAGATACCGGAGACCGCCCCCGCCGCCTGAAGCGTTTTTTTGCCGACGGTCGGTCTGCCTTCCGGCAGGCGCGCCCCGAAACTTCAAAAAAAACGCCGAAGAAACTGAAACTTCAATTTGAAAGGAAACTGTAGTGACTACGACAACAATCAAGGTGGACGGCATGTCCTGCGGCGGCTGTTCCTCCCGCGTCGGCAAACTGCTCGCGGAACTGCCCGGCGTGACGAAAGCCAGCGTCGAACTCGAACCCGGCCTGGCGCAGGTGGAATTCGACGATGCAAGGGTGGATCTCGACGCCCTGCTCACCGTCATCCGCGACGCGGGTTTCGAGGCGCGAACTCCGGCGGCCTGACATGTCGGTTCCGCCGGGCAAGGTTGCCGGAACCCTCCCTATTTTCTGGCGCGCAGCCCTGTTTGTCGGCATTCTGTCGGCGCACGGCCTGGGCTTTGCGTTCCTGTCCAGCGTGAGCGTCAGCGGCCAGAAAAACGCGGGGGCGCCCGCCGTTTTGCAGGCAAGCTGGATTGCGGCGCCCATGCGGGCGATTGCCGATCCGGAGCCTGCCGCCGCGCCCCGATCGCCATCCGTCAAACCGCCGCAGCGCGTCAGGCCGAAAAAACCCGTGCTGGCAAAACCGGCGGAAACGCCCGAACCCCTGGCGCAAACCATTGTCGCGCCCGATACGCCGCCAGAGGAAGACGCTTTGGCGGACGAACCCGCGACGACACTCGCCTCGGCGCCAGTCGCCGAGGCGAGTGTCGTCGCGTCCGCCGTCGCGGCGGGCGATCCCGTCATTCCGCCTTCCCATGCCGATTATCTTTCCAACCCGCGCCCGGAGTATCCCACCCTGTCGCGCGCCCAGGGCGAACAGGGCGTGGTGTACCTGCGCGTTCGCGTGAGCGCCGAGGGCAGCGCGCATTCGGTCACGCTGAACAAGAGCTGCGGCCACGAGCGGCTCGACAGGGCGGCCATCGAGGCTGTCCGGCGCTGGCGCTTCATCCCGGCGCGGCGAGCCGGTCATCCGGTCATGGGCGTGGTCATCGTTCCCATCCAATTCAATTTGCGGAGCTAATCAAACATGCCTCAATCTTCGTCCGCGTCTTTACTGGGACTGGGACATTTCCTGGAACAGGGCGACGCAATCAGCCTCCTGGCGCTGGCGATCCTGATCCTCATGTCGGCGGCAAGCTGGTACCAGATTGTCGTGAAAACCTGGCAGCAATGGCGTGTGCGCCGGGCAAGCAGGCGTTTTCTCGATACGCTGGAGACCGCGCGCGATTATCGGGACGTGGAAGATCTGTTCGCGCAAAGATCGCCGGAAGACCCGTTTGGCCGGGTGCTGGCGCAGGGCATGGAAGCCTGTCTGCTGCTCGGATCGCCTTCCGCCCGGCGCGGCTTCGAGATGGCTTCGCCAGACGATTTCATCAATATGGCGCTGGAAAGAAGCGTGACCCGCGAGGAATACGCGCTGGAAAAAGGCTTGTCCGTGCTGGCTTCCGTGGGCGCGACCGCGCCCTTCGTCGGCCTTTTCGGCACGGTGTGGGGCATCTATCACGCGCTCCTTTCCATCGGCCTTTCTGGACAGGCCAGCCTCAATCAGGTGGCGGGGCCAGTGGGAGAGGCGCTCATCATGACCGCCTGCGGCCTTGCCGTCGCCATTCCCGCCGTGCTCGCCTACAACGCCTTCGTGCGCGCCAACCGCAATCTGGTCGGCAGAATCGAGCATCACGCCCATCGGGTCTTTGTCCTGCTCGCATTGGGAAACCTTCCGGAAAGCCGCTCCGGGCGCGTCGTCTCGCTGGCCGAAGCGCGGAGCGGGACGAAAGGAAGAGCGTGATGAGCCGTCGCCGCCACACGCAAGGCCAGCCGCCCTTGTCCGAAATCAACATGATTCCGCTCATCGACGTGATGCTGGTGCTCCTGATCATTTTCATCGTCGCCGCGCCGCTCTTGACCCACGCGGTGAAAATCGATCTGCCCAGGGTCAGCAGCG
>JAITJU010000315.1 GCA_031278735.1 Zoogloeaceae bacterium | reverse complement strand
CAGCGCGTTCATGTTTGCCCAGCCCGCGTTGCCGCCGACGGCATAGTGTTTGTCGTAACCGCTGAAAGCGTTCAGAAGACTACGCTGCGGCAGGAGGAAGGGGTTGCGGGTAGCGCTTTTCGTGCGCGATACGTCGGGAATGCCGGTAAAGGCCGCCCAGACTGTTTTTGCCGTTCCCGTGACAGGCACGTAAAAATTGCGCAAATCCCAACTTTCCCGGGCGATCCGGTCGAGATTCGGCGTGGGGTTCAAAGGATTGCCATGCAGCCCCGTCACGCTGCCGCCCAGGGATTCCAGATGGATGAAGATGATATTGGGCGGCGTGGTAAATGCGATGCGATGCGGTTGTGGCGGGACGTGCCGCTCGAACCGGGGCAGTTCCTTGCCCGCCGCAGCCGGAACCGGGGCGCCCAGATACGCGGCGATTTCTTCGGCATGGGCTTGCACGTAGGCAAGGTCGTAGTGGTTGGACGGAGGGGTAAACCAGGTGTCCCAGATGAAAAGCACCGGATTCAGCCCCAGCGCGCCCATCTGCGTACTACCGGAGAAGA
Organism: Zoogloeaceae bacterium; assembly: GCA_031278735.1. Taxonomy (GTDB): domain Bacteria; phylum Pseudomonadota; class Gammaproteobacteria; order Burkholderiales; family Rhodocyclaceae; genus Azovibrio. The sequence continues at coordinate 5,600 of JAITJU010000315.1, read as the reverse complement.
AGGCGTCGCTCCAGCGCAAAGGCACGGGGTTTTCCAAATTGATGTTGTCTACGCGCCCCAGCCCCCCCAGCACGCATCCCACGCTGACCAGCCCCACGACCGTCGCGGTGATCCATCTCCGCACGGGCCGGGCCGGGTGATCGAGCGTCTGGCGTTCCAGCCAGACAAAGCCCCAAAAAAGCGCCGCCGAAGCAAATAGCCACAACAGGACAAGACGGATTACCGGGTAATGCTCCCACACCAATTGCGCTGAAATATCGGGATTACTGAGAAACCGGAACGCACTCGCATTGACCCGCAGCCCCAGCCAAGCGTAATAGCAGAAATCAACGATATATACCAAACCCACCGTCAGCAGGGCCACGCCCAGCCATATCCGCATTCCCCATCGCCATCCCCGTGTGCTTTGCGCGTTCCAGCGCGGCAGGATCAGCAGGAGCGCGGGCGGCAGCATCAGCAGGAGCGCCAGGCGCAAATCGAACCGGAAGCCGACCCCCAAGGTTCTCAAAAGTACATTGTTGTTTCCGGAAGGAGAAAAAGAGACTCCGGACGCACCAAACAGAAATCCCGCACGCAACCCGGCGAACAGGATGAACAACACGACCACGCCGAAGAGCAGATAACGTAAACGCGGGAAAAGCATGAAAATCTCCTTGACAACAATTCATGCGGCTCGTGGATTGATGTCTTGACGATTATTGATTCAATCAGGATGAGTCATTTTACCGCGCCTGAAGGGGCTTTTTGGCAACGCACAAAACACGGCGTGGACAAGCGCGACCACGACCAATGGCGCGTCCAGCAGGTAATCCCACAGATTGGTGGAATCCAGCCAATGCAATCGCCAGCCGAGGAGCGCGGCGAGAAGCGCAAGTGAAAAGGCATACCTGCCGCGAAGCCAGAGAAGGAAGGCCAGACCGCCCGCCAAACAGGGCAAGATGGCGGAGGCATATCCCCATGCGTAGGGATGGAGAGGCGACAGCCCAAAGCTGAGAAGGAAAAAAGCAAAGCCCATGAGGGTGAAGATACGGGGGGACGGCAGCAATGGCCGCGGCCCCTGAAAAAAGAGGCTGGTCAGGAATACAAGGGTAACGATGGAAAGATCTCCCAGCACTCCGCGCAATACCACCAAGAGTGAGATGCCGAGGACCGGCAGATGCAGGAGCGCGCAAATCGCCGCCAGCGCCAATGCCATGCGTTTGGGATGGGTTCGCAGCCAGGGCCGGGAGACCAAAAGAGTCAGCGCCAAACCATAGGCGAGCGTGGCGAGGACGACAGGAATCATGATTTCCCCTCCAGCCATGCCTCGTTGAAACGCAGGTGACGAATGAAGCCGTCATTCCATGTGTAGACCAGATGGAAATCGCCATCGGCGGCGCGGATCAGGTAGGGGTAGCCGTAGCGCCAGATACAGTGAGGCCCGGTTCCGCAAAGATTGCGCTCGACGTTCAGGAGGACTGCCTTCGGGTCTGGCATTTGCCCAAGGGTTCGCAGGTCTTCCGCCAGAAGCGCGTGAAATGCGCCCCTTTCCTGTTGCCGCCCGGCAAAGGCTTCTTTGTCCTCAAAGCGGTGGAGGACGCGCCAATGCCAACCGTCATCGACGCTCACGAGGAGCGAGAGACGAAACCGCTTGCTTTCCACGTCGTTGGCTACCGCCAGCAGCCTGCCGTCTTCGAGCCGCAAGGCAGCGAGCGCCGCATTGGGATTGGGCAGATCGGTTTGCGCCAGGGGCGACCAATGTAGCCCGGCATCCGTCGTTTCCGTGCGCCAGACGCGGTGCGGCGGCAGATCATCGGTGTCGCGCAACAGGGATACGGCGCGGGTCGGCGTCTCCACCAACACGATGGGCTGTAACGAACGCGAGCCGTGATCCATGCGCGTGACGCGCCGCACCTCGCCCGCGGGCGACAAGGTGAGCAACTCGCCCGATTTGCCCGCCATTTCGTAATAGACGGGAAGTCCGATGTCGCCATTCTCGAAAAACACCGGCGCCCCTTTGACCAGGGTCGAAAGATTGAGAAAAGGTTCGGTAACGAGCCGCCGGGCGGGTTGCCAATTCTTGCCCAAATCGGGGGAAGCGATGAGATTCAGATGACTGGCTGCCCAGCCGCCCAACGCAACGCTGACATAAACGACCCACAATTCGCCCCGCGGCGTGACGAAGGCCACGGGGTTCCCAAGCTTGCGCGCGAATCTGCCGGTATCCGCCGTGGTCTGCGCTGGCGTTGCCAACACGCGCTGTGGCGACCAAGCGCCGTTCTGGTAATCGGCGGCATAGATTTTGACGTCTGTGCTGCCTTCGCGCTGGCCGCCAAACCAGACGGCGAAAAGCCGCCCGTCCGGCAGGGCGGCGATGGAGGCGGCATGGACGCGTAGCGGATCGGGCTGATTGATGACGGCGCTCTCCAGCCGGGGCGTTTTTTCGGCTTGGCTGGCGGGGAGCGGCGACAAGGCAAAACGCGGCGGCGGCGCAAAAAAAGCAGGCCAGCTTGCCCACAGGGTGAGACAGACAATGCCCGCAAGCGGCAGCACGGTCAGGCAACGATACCGGCGGAGGTATGCGCGCGGCAAGAAGCCGAGTCGGGCCATTCCGGTCATTCAGGAGCCGTCAACTTGACTGTGGTCGGCAAATTTTGCTGTCGTCATCTTGTCCGGATTTTCCTGGCCGCACGGTAAAAAGCGGGGGATTCTATCCGGGCAGGGGAAAAAAGCAAGGGAAGAGCGCGCCGGAATATGCCGAAATACGCTGGATGCGCCGAATAAATCCAGCACTTGTCGGAAAATTCCGCTTGTGCTGGCGGGCGGCGGCTTCGATGCCGTTCGGCATGTTTCATGAGCTGGCTTCATCAATCCAGACGAGGCTGGGCAATTTTGTGTTGATTCTTGCCAGATCGTTCTTGATGTCTTCCGCGTAATGCAGCGCCGTAATGAGGATCAAGGTGTCATCGGGGAGTTGACGCAGACCCTCTTCGGGAGACTGAATGACGCAGCCCGCGAAACGCTTGCCCTGCTTGCGCGGATCGCGGTCGACAATGGCGACGATCTTCGTTTCCCGCCAGAAGACAGGGTCTGCCAGCAGCCATTGCGTCCGCGCCCCGCACCCCAAAATGCCACGGCGCGCCCCCTGATCTTTTCGGAGAAGCTGTCCAGGCGCCGCCTCGATTCGAGAATATAGGCGGCAAAAAGCTGTTTCAGATGGGTTGCCTCGCTGGAAGGCGGTGCGATGCAGGCCTCTTGCTCCTTCTCCGCCAGAAGGACGCCCACCGCGTAATTTTGCTCCTGGCGCTCCCCAATGCTTTTGCGGACGACATCCGTGACATGGAGTCCATGCGCGGCGCAAAGCATGTCGAGATGAAAAAGGTCGAAGTGGTTGATATGTTCCTGGTTGATTTCCTGAAACGGCAATGTGCCTTTTCGATTGTAATAGCGTCCGGCATCTGGCGTCTTGATATAGATTTTCCCGCCGGGCGCGAGCAGTTGGCGCAAGGCGGAAAATGCTTCCCGCACGTCCACTACGTGTTCCAGAACATGCGAGGCGATAATGAAGTCATACTTTCCGCATTCGGCGGGAATGTGGCCGAAACTTCCCTGATGGCCGGAAAATCCCGCCGCCCTGAGCAAGTCGACGCAACGGGGCGAAGGGTCGATCCCGGAAAGCGAAGAAAATCCCCGCCGCGCAAGCGCCATCAGCAACCCGCCCTGCACGCAGCCAATATCAATAATCCGGGCATTTTTGGCGCCAATGCGCGGAGCCAACCAATCGACGCTTTGTTCGAGGCGGCGCGCGTCAGCCCCTTCCATGCCGCTTCCCTGGCCATTGGGATTTTCATAGTTGGCAAAATCAGCGTAATACCGGTCGTAATCCGCCTGGGTTCCCGAAGTGTCGGCATATACCATGCCGCAGCCGAGACAGGCGACGATGTCGCTCTCGGCGGGCAGAGGAAACCCTTCCGGCACGGCATAGCGCATGGCGGCAAGAATCTCCGCGCGCCGCTTGCCGCACACCGGGCAGGCGCGCAGGGCTGTTTTTCTGTTCATGGGGACAGTTCTTTCATCCAGGTCAGTGTACGTAAAATGGCTTCATCAATGCCGATTCGGACTTCCAGACCGAGTTCTTCCCGCGCTCGGCAAATGTTCGGGACGTAACGCGGCGGCGGTTCGGGGTTGGGCGGATCGCGGATCAGAACGGGGCAGGCGATGCCGGAACTATTTTTTATACGCGCGGCAAGATCGGCGACCGGAAGATGTTCGTCGGAGCCGACATTATAGGGATAAGCAGGTTTTCCTCGCGTCAGCAGGGTCAGGAGCCAGATCATGAGATCGGCCATGTGGAGCCAGGATCGCGCTGCGCGTCCGTCGCTCTCCACGCGGATGGGGCCGCCGTTTGCGGCATCGCGCAGAAAATTGCCCGCCGCGAAATGGGCGTCGAGCGGCAGATGCGGGCCGATGAAGGCAAAGCAACGGGCAATGACGCAAGGAAGATTTGCTTCCCGCGTTGCGATGGCGCAGAGGAGTTCCGCCAGACGCTTGCCTTCTCCGTAGACGGAAGCCGGACGGATCGGGTCGGGAGCGTGCGGATGCGTTTCGGGAATGCGCGGCAGTTCCGGCGGCTGAGGACCATAGACCGCGCCGGAACTGATGAACAGCAAACGTCGGCAATGCGACCGGGCGGAGAATTGCAGCACGCGCCGAGCGCCGTCGACGAGGGTATCCAGCATTTCCGCGGCGGGAATGGGTCTTGAGGAAGTTCCCGCCCCATGAATGACATGGCTGAATTCGCCGGAAGGAAACGGAAATGTCCGCACATCGCCTTTCAGCCAACGGAATCGCGCGTTGTTCGCCAGATGCGGCGCTTTTTGGGCAAAGGCGGCAGGATTGCGGGTGAGGATGGCGGCTTCGAGGTCAAGCGCGAAATGCTGTTGCGCGCGCGCCAGGGTTTCCAGCAGCCAGACGCCGAAAAATCCGGTGCCGCCCGTGATGAAGAAACGCGCGTTGTCAAGTTCTTGCCACAAGGGTTCCGTATGTCGAAAAATATGTTCAATATCTGCGGCAGGCAGTGGCGCGATAGGGTCTGCTGACGCAAGGAAGCGCAAGCGGGGAGGGGGCGGGGGGTTGGTCATGGCGTGCTTATCCCGTGGGATCAGAAGTCCAGTCCAAAAAACTCGCGCAGGCATTGCGCCGAATAATCAAGCATTTCTTCCGTCAGTCCCGGATAAAGGCCAATCCAGAACGTGTCGTTCATGATGCGGTCGGCGCCGACAAGCGTGCCGGAGACGCGATATGCGCGGCCTTGCATGCAGGGTTGGCGGGTGAGATTGCCGGCGAAAAGCAGGCGAACGCCGATTTTGCGTTGATCGAGGTAATTGAGCAGATCGACGCGCCGGGTTGCCGCTTCTGGTTTTAGTGTGATGGGATAGCCGAACCATGCCGGGTCGCTTGCCGGCGTGGCTTGCGGCAGCAAAAGGAACTCTCCGGCGCCGACGAGAGCCTGCGTGAGCCGGGCGAAGTTTTTTTTGCGGGCGGCGATGAAATCTTCCAGGCGGTCGATCTGCGCCAGACCCAAGGCTGCCTGCATGTCGGTGATCTTGAGGTTGTAGCCC
>JAITJU010000314.1 GCA_031278735.1 Zoogloeaceae bacterium | reverse complement strand
GGGCTACAACTACCTCTGGGATGATGTGACCATTTTCCGGCAAACCATTTCCCCAATGTTGCGCACGCTGGATATTTCCGCCATTACCCAGCCCTTTCTGGAAGGCTTCAGCTACTTTCGTCCGCTGGTGGTATTCACGTTTTTCATGGACGCGCTGCTGGCGGGCAACCAACCGGGATTTTCCCACGCGGTGAATCTGGCGCTCTTCCTCGCGAACATCCTCCTCGTCTTTTCCGTCTGCCGCCGCCTGGCGGAAAACCTGGGCAGCCCGCGCGCGTCATGGCGCGCCTTCTGCGCCGCCCTCCTCTACGCGGCGCATCCGGTCATGGTGGAATCGACGGTATGGATTTCCGGGCGTTTCGACGTACTGGCGACCACCTTCATCCTCGGCGCGACGCGGATATATCTGAGCCGCCGCCCCGGTTATGGCCGCGTCATCGGGTTTGGTCTTCTGGCCTTTCTGGCCATGCTCTGCAAGGAAATCGGCGTCCTGCTGCTGCCCGCCATACTCTGCCTGTGGCTGGCGCTCCGCGCGGCGGAATCGCCGCTTGCCGCCGACGATTTCCCGCGCTGCCTGCGCCAGAACGCCCGGATTCTGGCCGCCTTTCTGGTCGCCCTTGCGCTCTATGTCACCCTGCGCCTCATGATCGAGGAAGAATCCTATGTGGAATACATGAACGCGAACGGCAAAACGGGCTTTGAAACCGCCATTCTGGCGCTGGAAGCCCTGAAGTTCTATTTCCATCAGGCGCTCTTTCCCTTCGCCAGCATGTCGCAGATGCACCCCATCAACCTCCTGGTGTCGCCGGGGAGCGCAAGCGACATCATCGGCAATCTTCTCACCCTGGCCGCGCTGGCCGCGCTGGCCCTCTACGCGCTCGCCCGCCGCTCCGCCGCCGCCTGGCTGTTCATCGCCGGAATCTGCTATCTGTTCCTGGTGCTGCACATTCTCCCCATCCCCATCGGCGACAACCTGGGAAACGAGCGTTTTCTGACCACGCCGCTGGCCTTCTGGGCGATGGCGGCGGCGCTCGTCCGCTGGGAAGCCGTCTTTGCCGCCGCCCCCCTGCAAAAACTCGCCGCCGCCATGAATGTGTTTTCCCCGCGCCAGATCGCGCTGGCCGCGCTGGCGGCATGGTTCCTGATGCTGGTCTGGACGACGCATACGACCATCCCGATCTGGCAAAACAACTTGACGCTGTGGACCTGGTCATTGCAGCAGACGCTAGACGACCGCTATATAGACGACCGCTATGTTCGCCACTCCTATCTCAACGCCATGTGCCAGATCGGCCCGGAAACGGCAAAAAAAGCCGCCAAATACCTCATGGACATGAAAGGCGGCTTTCTGCACGACGACGAATATCTGCTTCTGGTCGGCGCCTTGCTGAAAGCGGGCGACAGGGAGGCGCTCACCCATCTTGTCCAGATCAAGAAACAAACCGGGCCGCTTTTCGATCTCCACCAGCAACCAGACGCGCTTCTCAAACGCGCGGCGCTCTCCAAGCGGGAACTCCATAAAATGAGCAGCTATCACGCCATGCTCGCGATCGCCACCTTCCTCTTCCACAAAAACCCGGCGGCGGCGCTCCAGTCGAACGAGACCGCCCGCTGGTACATTGAAGACAAGAAAAACCTGAAAACCAAAGGCATGATGGCCTTTGACTTCATGAAAACCGTTTACCTGTACGGCCTTGGCCTCTTCAATCCCGCCAGGGCGCTTGCCGACAGTCTGGCGGCGCGCCATAACTACAGCAAGGCGGCCATCTACGCGGCGCTGAAAACCCAATTGGAGGACTACTGCCAGGCGGATGACGGGGAACAGGCACCCCCCATCTGCGACAGCATTTTCCAGTTGCCGGAATTCAGGGATCTGGAGACAGCGAACGAAGGACAAGGGACGGAGAATGGAAGACGGTAATATTCGCGGGCGCTTTCGCGCCCGGCGACCAATCCATCCTCCAATCCTTTCCGCATGACCGAAAACTACCGCCCCGACATCGACGGCCTGCGCGCCATCGCGGTGCTCGCGGTCGTCATTCACCACGTCTCGCCTTCCCTGCTGCCGGGCGGATTTCTGGGCGTGGATGTCTTTTTCGTCATTTCCGGCTACCTGATTTCGCGGATCATTCTCGGCGAGCTTCAAAACGGCTCCTTCCGTTTTTCCCGCTTCTACGCCCGCCGCGTCCGGCGGCTTTTCCCGGCGCTCCTCACCGTTTTGTCGGCCACGCTGATCTTCGGCGCCTTTGCCCTCTTCGCCCACGAATACGCGCAATTGAGCCGCCACGCCTTCTGGTCGATAGCCTTTCTGGAAAACTTCCGGCTCATGGGAGAAATGGGCTACTTCGATGCCGCTTCCTACGCCAAGCCCCTGATGCACCTCTGGTCGCTTTCCGTCGAGGAACAGTTCTATCTCGCCTGGCCCCTCGTCCTCTTCCTGACCTGGCGAACGCAGAAACGAAACGCCATGAAAGCCGTCCTCGTTCCCATCGCCTTTTTCCTGACCGCTTCCTGGCTATTCACCCTCTACATGGGAAAACAGGGCGACAACGCCCTCTACTTCCATCCGTTTGGCCGCGTCTGGGAGTTGCTGCTGGGCGCGGCGCTGGCTCGCCTTCATACGTCTACGGCAACGGCATATTCTGGGGTGGGGGTAACGCTCGCCCGGTTCGCGCCCGCCCTCTCCCTCGTGGGACTGGCCGCCCTCTGCGTCGGCATGTGGCTCCACAAATGGAACATCGCTTACCCCGGATGGATGACGCTCATTCCTGTTCTCGGCGCGGCGCTCCTCATCGCCTGCCGCGAAAATTGCCTGGCAAATCGTCTGCTCGCGCTGAAGCCGCTGGTCTGGATCGGCCTTGTCAGCTACCCGCTCTATCTGTGGCATTGGCCGATACTTTCCTGCATCCGCATCATGGAATCCGGCTCGCCGGCCCGGGAAGCATTGTGGGCGGGTGCGTTGCTGGCGGTTCTGCTGGCGGCGCTCACCTGGCGCTTCATCGAACAGCCAATACGCCGCGCCAGTACCGCTTCCCCAAAAAGAAGATTCGCCCTGCCCGCGCTGTGCGTCGCCATGAGCGCCCTGTTCCTGGCTTCCTGCGGCATCGTCCATTTCGATCTGTCGGAACGCGCGGCGCAACCCGCGCACTTGCCGACCCACGCCCGCGGCGGCGAGCAGGTGTTCCCGCCACCGGAGGCTTCCTGCCTGGAAAAATTTCCCAAGAACGACGCCCCGTATCATTGCAGGCTTCGGGATAGCGGCGGCCCCATGCTGGCATTGATCGGCGACTCCCATGTCGCCATGCTATTTACTGGCGTTGCCGAACTCGCCTCCCAACACGGCTACGCCACGATCATGCTGGCAAATGACAGCTGCCCGCCTCTGGATGGCGTCATCGGAGGCAAAAACCGCGAGGAAAAAGAACTGTGCGCAAAATCAATCGACAATCTTTTCAACGTCCCGGAAATGCCGCGCATCACACATGTTCTCATCGCTTCACGCGGGCCGGTTTATCTGACAAACGAGGGATTTGGCCCCGATGAACCTGAAGGATACTGGGAAAATCCCGTCATCATCCCGCGCGAGGGCAATGATGATGTGCTTGAACATCTGTTCCGGAAAGGACTGGAAAAAACGGTATCGAGATGGAAAGCGCGCGGCGTCCAAATCGCCTATCTGCTTCAGGTGCCGGAACTGGGCGTGCCGCCGCAGGATTGCCTGACGCGCCCGCTCACCCTGACCCGCGCAAAAGGATGCCGGGTACCCTACCCCGTGTATCAGGAACGCATGCGCCGCTACCGTGAACTGGTCGCCGAAATCAAGGCGCGTCATGACGATCTGATTATCATCGACCCCGAACCCCTGTTCTGCGACAAGAAGGAATGCTCCGGCTACCGCGACGGACAACTGCTCTACATCGACGACGACCACTTGAACATCAACGGCGCGTCGCGCGTCGCCCCGCTCATTCTGGAGGCGATGGGGATCGGAGGACTGAAGACAGAGGACTGAAGACAGAGGACTGAGGACTGAGGACGGAAGACGGAAGACGGAAGACGGAAGACTGAGGACTGAAGACTGAGCGGCCTTCGGCCTTTGCTGTCCGTAGTCAGGAATCAGAAAGAACCGCCGTGCCCCACGTCGCCACTGCTCACAGACCACAGACCACAAAGCGCGCCTAAGCGCGCTCTGTCTTCTGTCCTCAGTCCTCTGTCATCTGATCTGCAATGTTTGCAGGACGGTGGCGGCGATTTCCTCGATGGATTTGCGGGAAGAATCCAGCCATTGAATGCCTTCGCGGCGCATCATTCTTTCGGCGGCGTCCACTTCGTCGCGGCAGTTTTCCAGACTGGCGTAGCGGCTGTTGGGACGGCGTTCGGCGCGAATCTGCGCCAGGCGCTCCGGCAGGATGGTCAGGCCAAAAAGCTTGCGGCGGATTTTTTGCAGGCAGCTCGGCAATTGACCGCGCTCAAAATCTTCCGGGATCAGGGGAAAATTGGCGGCCTTCAGGCCGAACTGCATGGCCAGATAAAGCGAAGTCGGCGTTTTGCCGCAGCGGGAAACGCCCACCAGCACCACATCCGCCTCCGCCAGATTGCGATCCGTAACGCCGTCGTCATGCGCCATCGTGTAGTTGATGGCCTCGATGCGCTTTTTGTAGTCGGAACTGTCAATGGCGCCGTGCGTGCGCCCAATCGCGTGATTGGAGGAGACGCCCAGCTCGCTTTCCAGCGGCGCCAGAAAAGTCTCGAAGCAGGAAACGATGAAAGCGTCCGCCAGATGCACGATTTTCGCCAGACGCGGCGCAACCAGCGTGGTAAACACAATGGGACGCGCGCCTTCCGACCGGGCGGAAGCCGCGATCTGCGCCACCACCTCACGCGCCTCCTCCTCGGAATCAATGAAGGGACGCCGCACCAGCGTGAAATCCACTCCCTCGAACTGCGACAGCAAACTGTGCCCCAGCGTCTCGACGGTAATGCCCGTGCTGTCCGAAACAAAAAAAACCGTGCGCCTCATTTATCCTCGTCCGGCAGCAGCGGCGGCGCGGGACAATCGAGGCTCTGGGCAAAAGCGCGCAGCAGTTCGGATTCCGCGACGGTGATTTTGCCGTCGTGCCGCACGGCCGCGACGCAGGCGGCAAGAAAACGCTGCCGAAAGCGCGGCACGGCCTGGGCAATGCGATCCAGGGCGGCATCGATCGCTTCCGCCTTCAGCGCGCCGCTTTCCGGAAATGGCGTATCGCCGCCAAATGGCGCGCGTTCCATCGCGTGCTGATAGGCCGCCCGCGCCGCCGCGTCATCCGGGTTGCCCGCCTTTGCCAGAAGCGCCAGCAGACAGGAAATGTCCGCCGCCAGCTTTTCCGTCCGCAAGACATGGCGCGCGCGGGGAAGGCCAAGGGCGCTTTTCAGGATGTGCGCCAGCGCCAGCTCCGAAGGAGAGAGACGACCATCCGCCCGTATCAGCGCGTTGGCGCATTGCATGCAGACCTGCTTATCCGGCGCGGACAGGGCGGCCAGCGCCGGAATCGCCAGATCCAGAAGCGGCAGGCGGCTGCGCGCGCCATGCGCGGTCAACCAGGCCGCGCAGTCGCGGACATTCTCGGCCATCGCCGCGCCATGCCGCTCCGTGAGAATCGCCAGCTGCTTTTGCCGGATTTCCGGCGCTTCCGAAAACAACAGCGCGTAAATGACAGCCAGCGCGCCTCCGGGACGATGCGCGTCCCAACCGGATTCCGCGGGCAGGCTGGCCAGAAAACCCTGGGCATAGGCAATCTGGGCAGGGCCGCTCAGATCGAGACCCAGAAGGTCGACCTCGCCCATGACCGCGGACGAGGCCGCGCCGGTAACGCCAGCGGCGGACTTCGCGCTTTTTTGCACCTGCGCAAGCGGTATGTTCTCGATGCGGGAAATGCGCTTTTCCATGGGCGGATGCGTGGCGAACAGCCGAGCAAGCAGTGGTATGCGGCGCGATCCGTCGCCAAAAAACAGGTGGCTGGCTTCCTCCGCCCGCGGATGCTCGATGCGCGTGCCAAACCCGCCCATCAGCCGCAGCGCGCCCGCCAGTCCGTCCGGATTGCGGGTGAATTGCACAGAAAAGGCGTCCGCCAGGTATTCGCGCTCGCGGGAAATGGCCGCCTTGATGATCTTGCCGAAAAACACGCCTATCGACCCGACCAGCACCAGCAGCAGCCCCAGCAGAAACACCACGGCGCGCTCCTTGCCGCCGTCCCGTATGCGCAGGAGGATACGGCCAATGAGCGTCAGCGCGAGAATGCCGTGCAACACGCCGATCAGACGCAGGTTGAGGCGGCTGTCGCCACTGACGATGTGGCCGATCTCATGGCCGATGACGCCCTGGAGCCGATCCCGGTCACAACGCTCCAGAAGGCCGCGCGTGACGGCAATCACACTGTCCGACGGAGTCATGCCCGCCGCGAAGGCATTCATGCCCTTTTCTTCATCCAGCACGAAAACCTGCGGCACGGGAATGCCGGCGGCAATGGACATTTCATCGACCACGTTGAGCAAACGGCGCTCTTCGGCAAGCGAGGTTTCACGCGCCACGAGGCGTCCGCCCAGTTCGAACGCGATGAACGCGCCGCCCTTGCGGGAAATCTGAACGATTTTCCACAACGAGGCAACCGCGATGACGCCGCCAACCAGCAAGGCCGTCCAGCCCAGGCGCTCCCAGTCGAAGAACGCCGACCAGAAAGGCGTCATCCGCGGCACATGCGCGGGAACGACGCCCGGATGCGTGACGGTCATGACGCCCATGGCGGTAAAGGCGGTCTGCGGGCCAATCAGCAGAACGACGCCCAGATGGATAATCAGGATGATGGCGCATACCGCCAGCGCAAACCACAACACGAGCCAGCGGCTGTTGCGCCGCGCCCGCGTCTGCGCGCCGAAAAAGTCCATGCCGGACATGTCAGGCCGTTCGCGGCATCAGGAAAACTTGACCTGCACGTTCTGACGCGCGACCGGCGTGTCCGTTTCCCACTGCGTCGCCGCCCTGAAGCCAAAAGTTCCGGCAAGCAACACGTTCGGGAAATTCTCGCGCCGGATGTTGTAATGCATCACCGCGTCGTTGTAAGCCTGACGGGAAAAGGAAATCCGGTTTTCCGTGGAAGCAAGCTCTTCCTGCAATTGCGCCATGTTTTCATTGGCCTTGAGATCGGGATAGGCCTCGGAGAGCGCGAAGAACTTGGTCAGAAGGCCGGAAAGCCCGCTTTCCGCCGCCGCCAGTTCCGCCATCGCGCCGGGATCCTGCGCCGCCTTTTTCGCCGCCGCCTGCGCACTGTTGCGCGCGGCAATCACCGCCTCCAGCGTCTCCCGCTCGTGCCGCATGTACTCCTTGGCCGTTTCGACCAGATTGGGAATCAGATCGTAACGCCGCTGCAACTGCACGTCGATCTGGGAAAAAGCGTTCTTCATCTGGTTCGCCGCCGACACCAAGCCGTTATAGATGAAGATTACCCACACGATAACCCCCAGGAAACCCAACACCATGCCAATGGCAACAGCATCCATGATTGAAAACTCCATGAAAAATCAGAAAGAAAAATCATGAGAAGAGTAATGCAACGCCAGAAAATAGCAAGACCCCCCTGGTTTCCCGCCGACCTCGCGGCGTCCCGCGCGCCGCGCCTTCCCTTCTCGCGCCAGAACGGCAAGGCGCGCGCTGGAACAGGAATTGCCATCCGCCATGACTTGCAGTATCTTTGCGGGCTTCCTTGCGCCAAGGCAAGGACGTCAAAGTAGAGGATCAGCATGAAAAAGGATTTGCGCGAGGCCGCGCTCGAGTATCACCGTCATCCGACTCCTGGCAAGATTTCCATTTTCCCCACCAAGGGATTGACCAATCAGCGCGATCTGGCGCTGGCCTATTCGCCGGGCGTGGCGGCGCCTTGCGACGCCATCGTCGAAAACCCGGCGGCGGCGGCGGAATACACCTCGCGCGCCAACCTGGTGGGCGTCGTCACCAACGGCAGCGCCGTGCTGGGTCTGGGCAACATCGGCCCGCTCGCCGCCAAGCCGGTCATGGAAGGCAAGGGCTGCCTGTTCAAGAAATTCGCCAACATCGACGTGTTCGACATCGAACTGGCGGAAGACGACCCGGACAAGCTGATCGACATCATCGCTTCCCTGGAGCCAACGCTGGGCGGCGTCAATCTCGAAGACATCAAGGCGCCGGAATGTTTCTACATCGAGGAGAAACTGAAGGAACGCATGAAAATCCCGGTCTTCCACGACGACCAGCACGGCACCGCCATCATTTCCGCCGCCGCCATGCTGAACGGCCTCAAGATCGTCGGCAAGAAAATCGGGGACATCCGCGTGGTCTGCTCCGGCGCGGGCGCGGCGGCCATTTCCTGTCTGGATTTATGGCGCCATCTGGGTGTGAACAAGGAAAACGTCACCGTCTGCGATTCCAAAGGCGTCATCTGGAAGGGACGCGACGAAAAAATGGACGCCTCCAAGGCGCGTTACGCCCAGGACACCCGTGCGCGCACGTTGGGCGAGGCCATCAAGGACGCCGATGTTTTCCTCGGCCTTTCCACCGCGGGCGTGCTGAAGCCGGAAATGCTGACCAGCATGGCGGCGAATCCGCTGATTTTCGCGCTCGCCAATCCCACGCCGGAAATCATGCCGGAAGAAGCCAAGGCCGTGCGCCCGGACGCCATCATCGCCACAGGCCGCTCCGATTACCCCAATCAGGTCAATAACGTGCTGTGCTTCCCCTTTATTTTCCGGGGGGCGCTGGACGTGGGCGCGACACGCATCACCGAGGAAATGAAGCTCGCCTGCGTGTACGCGATCGCCGCCATGGCCGAGGCGGAAATTTCCGACGAGGTGGCCGTGGCCTACCCAGGACATCAACTGGAATTTGGCCGCGAATACCTGATCCCGAAACCGTTCGATCCGCGCCTGATCGTGCGTATCGCGCCCGCCGTGGCGCGGGCGGCGATGAATTCCGGCGCCGCCACCCGTCCCATTGCGGATTGGGACGCCTATCGCCAGCGCCTGGCCGAATATGTCTATCAGACCGGCGCGGGAATGCGCGCCATCTTTCAGGCGGCGCGGCAGATGCCCAGCCAGCGCGTCGTCTACGCCGAAGGCGAGGACGTGCGGGTATTGCGCGCCGCGCAGGCGGTGCGCGAGGAAAAACTCGCGCATCCCGTCCTGATCGGACGCGCCCAGGTCATCGCCCGGAACCTGCAACAGGCCAACCTGAAAATCCGCCCCGGCGTGGATTTTGAAATCATCGACCCGGACAACAACACGCACTATCAGGAATGCTGGCAAGCCTATCACCAGCTGATGAAGCGCCAGGGCGTCACGGTGGACATGGCCAAATTGCGCGTGCGTTCCGATTACACGGCAATGGGCGCGCTGCTGGTGCGGCTGGGTCACGCCGACGGCTTGATCTGCGGACTTTCCGGACATTTCGACCTGCATTTGCGCGAAGTCGAGGAAATCATCGGCAAGGCGTCGGGACACAACACGCTGGCGGCCATGAATCATCTGCTGCTGCCGGGGCGATCGCTGTTCATCTGCGACACGCACGTAAACGAAAACCCGAACGCGCAGCAACTGGCCGACATCACCCTGATGGCCGCTGAAACCGTGCGCCGCTTCGGTTTTACGCCCAAAATCGCGCTGTTGTCGCATTCCAATTTCGGTTCCGCACGCTCGGATTCCGCCCTCAAGATGCGGCAGGCGTTGGCCATCGTGCGGGAAAAAGCGCCGGGACTGGAAATCGACGGGGAAATGCACGGCGACACCGCGCTCTCCGAACACGTGCGCCAATTCTCCGACCCGGATTCGCCGCTGAAGGGCGAAGCCAACGTGCTGATCATGCCCAACCTCGACGCCGCCAACATTTCCTACAACCTGCTGAAAATGACGGGCGGCGACGGCGTCACCATCGGCCCCATCCTGATGGGCGCGGCAAAACCGGCGCACGTCGCCACGCCCGCCGCTTCGGTGCGGCGCATCATCAATCTCACGGCGCTGGTCGCCACGGAAAAAACCGGCAAATGAAACGCTTCTCGTGTTCAAACCCGGCCTTTATGTTTTAATACGCTCGTCTTGAGTTTCCTGTTCCGGAGAAAATTCCCATGAGCCACGCTAAATTCCGTCTGGTGACCCGCAGCGACTTCGACGGCCTCGTCTGCGCCGTCCTGTTCAACGAGCTTGGCATGATCGACGACGTCAAATTTGTCCACCCCAAGGACATGCAGGACGGCAAAATCGACATCAACCACCGCGACATCACCACCAACCTGCCCTACGTGCCGGAAGCGCACCTTTCCTTCGACCATCACCTCTCGGAAACCCTGAGAAACGTCGGCGAACGCAAGAACCACATCATCGACGCCAACGCCCCTTCCGCGGCAAGAGTGGTCTATGACTACTACGGCGGCAAATCCGCATTCCCGGCCATTTCCGAAGAAATAATGACGGCGGTGGACAAGGCCGACAGCGCCCAGTTCTCGCGCGAAGAAATCCTTGATCCGAAAGACTGGGTGCTGCTCAATTACCTGATGGACGCGCGCACCGGCCTGGGACGCTTCCGCGAATTCCGCATCAGCAATTACGCGCTGATGATGGATTTGATCAAGTACTGCAAGAACCACACAATCGGCGAAATCCTCAACCTGCCCGACGTGCGCGAGCGCATGGAACTTTATTTCGAGCACGCGGATCCCGCCCTGGCGCAGATCAAACGCTGCGCCAAGGTCTACAAGAACCTGGTCGTGCTCGACCTGCGCGGCGAGGAAACCATCTACGCCACCAACCGCTTCACGATTTACGCCCTGTTTCCGCAGACCAACATTTCCATTCACGTCCTGTGGGGACTGCAAAAACAGAATACCGTGTTCGCCGCCGGCAAATCCATTCTGGATCGCGGCAGCAAAACCAATGTGGGCGAACTGATGCTGGCCTACGGCGGCGGCGGTAATCACGCCGCCGGCACCTGCCAGATCGCCAACGATCAGGCCGAGCGCGTCCTGCAGGAACTCATCGCCAAAATCAACGCGGACGGCTAGGCGTCAGAGGACAAAAAACGGAAGACCGCCATTTCCGGGGCGAATGCGCCGCCGCGCGAAAAGAGGAAATCCAGGTCGGCTTTCCCTTTTCGCGGGCTTTTCCCGGCGGCTTTTTCCGCTTTCCGTCCGCCGCTTTTTGTCCTTCGACCCGTGTCAATATGACGCCTTCTCTTTCTCCCACATCGTCATGAGCGTTCCTTCCCTTTCCGCCCTGCATGGCGTCATCGATCAGGCGGCGCAGATTGTGCTCGGCAAGCGCCGGGAAACGCAAATGGCATTGACCTGCCTTTTGGCGCGCGGACATCTGCTGATCGAAGACCTGCCGGGACTGGGCAAGACCACGCTGGCGCAGACGCTGGCGCGGCTACTGGGACTGGATTTTACGCGCGTCCAGTTTACGAGCGACCTTTTGCCCGCCGACATTCTGGGACTTTCCATCTATGAACGGGAAAGCGGCAATTTCCGCTTCATGCCCGGCCCGATTTTTACCCAACTGCTGCTGGCGGACGAAATCAACCGCGCCACGCCCAAAACGCAGAGCGCGCTCCTGGAAGCGATGGAGGAACGCCAGGTGACGAGCGACGGCGAAACGCGCCGCCTGCCGCAGCCTTTTTTCGTCATCGCCACCCAGAACCCGGCGCACCAGATTGGCACCTTTCCCTTGCCGGAATCGCAACTCGACCGTTTTTTGCTGCGACTGTCGCTCGGTTATCCAGACGCCGCCTCGGAACGCGCCCTGCTCGCGAAAGGCGACACACGCCAGCACATCGCGCAACTGACGCCGCTCCTGTCGCCGACGGAATTGCTGGCGCATCAGGCGGCCTGCGAACAGGTTTTTGTCGCGCCCGCCCTGCTGGATTATGTGCAGTCCCTGCTGATCTCATCAAGGGCGACACATTTCTTCCACGGCCTTTCGCCGCGCGCGGGGCTGTTTCTGCTGGCGGCGGCGCGCGCCTGGGCGTATCTGGACGGACGCAAGGCAGTCCTGCCGGACGACATTCAGGCGCTGCTGCCCGGCGTCGCCTGTCATCGCCTGCGCGCGCGGCAAAGCGACACGGCGGCCAGCCTCGAAGACATTGAGGATTTGCTGCGCCGCACACCCATTCCCTGAACGTCCATGCCTTTCCCGCCGGATTTTTCGCGCCATTTCATCCCCAGGCGCGCCCCGGAAACCGGGACGGTTCGCCTGCGCCAACGGCGCATCTACATCCTGCCGACCGGAACCGGAATCCTGTTCGCCGTCACCTTGATCGCCATGCTCGTCGGCGCCGTCAATTACGACCTGGGACTGGGACACGCGCTGGTGTTTCTGCTCGCCAGCCTGGCGCTGGTCAGCATGATTCATTGTCACAAGAACCTGCTGGGATTGAACCTGCGCGCGCTGGAAAACCCGCCGGTATTCGCGGGCGAAACCGCGCTGTTTCATCTGTTGGTCACGGCAACAGGGGCGCGTCCGGCGCTGGAATGGCAGACGGACAAGGCCGATTCGCGTTCGCCGCAGACGCTGGATCTCCCGGAAAAGACGGCGGCGCATCTTCATCTCGGACTGGACGCGCCGCAGCGCGGCTGGCTCGCCTTGCCGCGTCTCGTCGTGCGCACCCGTTATCCGCTGGGGCTTTTCTGCGCCTGGGCCTACCCCTGGCCGCAGGCGCGCTGCCTCGTGTATCCGCGCCCGATTTTCACGCCGCTGCCGCCAGGCCAGGCGGTCGGCAAGAGCGGAGCAGGGCCGAGCCAGGAAGGCGACGATGATTTTGCCGGCCTGCGTGAACGCCTGCCCGCCGATTCGCCGCGCCACATCGCCTGGAAAGCCGCCGCCCGCGACGGCGGCGAAAAGCCGCTGCTGGTCAAGCTCTTTTCCGGCGGCGCGGAAACCGAACTGCGTCTGGACTGGCGATACCTGAACGCCGACGTGGAAACGCGCGTCTCCCTGCTCGCCGGTTGGGTCATCCGCGCCGAAGAAGCCGGATGCGCCTACGGCCTCGATTTGCCGGGCGTCCAGTTCGCGCCCGCGCGCGGCGCGGCGCATCGGCATCGCTGCCTGGAAGCCCTGGCGCTGTGCGCGCCCGATGCAAGGCACGCCGAATGAAACACGCGCCGCGCCTCCGGCGGCAAAAAGCCGCCGACGCCTACCTCGCGCACACGCACCTGCCCTGGCTGGGCGCGGCGGCGCTGACCACCACACTGCCGCACATTTATTACCTGCCCGCCTGGCTGTCGGTCACAGTCACGCTCCTGTTCCTCTCTTGCGCCGCGCAGTGGCGGTATGGCTATCGCGTCACGCGCGCCTGGATACGGGTATTGCTGACGCTGGCCATTTGCGCGGGCATCGCCTTTCAATACGGCTTCAATCCGGGACGCGATTCCGGCATCGCCATGCTGACGATCCTGGCCGGCATGAAACTCATGGAACTCAAAAGCCGCCGCGACAGCGTGGTGTTGCTCATGCTCTGCCACTTTCTGCTGCTCACCCATTATTTTTACAGCCAGAACCTGTTGACCGGCCTCTGGCTCATCTTCAGCGTCCTGATGGTCACGGCGGCGCTCTTGCGCATCCACGCCGCCGCGAACGTTGCCATACGCCCGCTGATCGGTCGCGCCGCGCGCCTGATCCTGCAAGCCCTTCCCTTCATGCTCGCCCTCTATCTGCTTTTCCCGCGCGTCAGCGGCCCCTTGTGGGGCGTTCCACAGGACGCCTACGGCGCGCGCACAGGATTGGGCAACAGCATGAGTCCCGGCAGCATCTCCCGGCTATCCAACGATGAGGGCATCGCGTTTCGCGTCCAGTTTGTCGGCGCCGCGCCGCCGCGCCGCCAGCTTTACTGGCGCGGGCCGATTTTCAATTATTACGATGGAAACACCTGGCGCGGCCGTGATTTTTCCAGTGCCGCGCCCGCGCTGGAAAAACGCGGGCAGCCCCTGCGCTACGTCATGACGCTGGAAGCCCACCGGCGCAACTGGCTGTTGCCGCTGGAAATGCCCGATGAAGTCGTCGGTCTGGCAAGCCGGATGAGCGCCGACGGCGTTCTGTACAGTGCGCAGCCCATTCTCGCCCGCACCCGCGTGGAGATGGTTTCCTATCCAGATTACCGTCTGGAGGCGCGCCTTGCCGCAAACCGGAGAATCGACAACCTGCAATTGCCGGAAAACTACAACCCGCGCACTCTGGCGCTGGCCGCGAGCTGGCGCGCGGAAACGGCGGATTCCCGGCAACTGGCGGCGCGCGCCCTCGATTACTTTCGGCGGGAAAACTTTTTCTACACCCTGGAACCGCCGCTTTCCGGCAGAAACGCCATCGACGATTTTCTCTTCAACACCCGGCAGGGCTTTTGCGAACACTACGCCGCCGCCTTCGTCGCCCTGATGCGCGCGGCGCAGGTTCCGGCGCGGGTAGTGACGGGCTATCTGGGCGGCGAACTCAACCCGGTGGATGGCTTTCTCGTCGTGCGCCAGTCCGCCGCGCACGCCTGGGCGGAAATCTGGGTGGAAGGCGAAGGCTGGCTGCGCGTCGACCCCACCGGAGTCATTCCGGAAGATCGCGTCTCCGCCAATGCCCAGGCAGCGCGCCGGATTGCCGCGCCCGAATTCGCCGGTCAGGCCATTGATTGGCTGCAACAGGCGCGTTATCGCTGGGAGGCGCTCAACAACCGCTGGAATCAATGGGTGCTGGGCTATACGCCGGAACGCCAGCGCGAAGTGCTCGCCGCGCTGGGGCTTTCCAATCCGAATCTGCGCCGCATCCTGCTTGCGCTGGCCATCGTCATGGGCGGCCTGCTTTTGCTCTTCACGCTCTGGCTGCTTTATCCGCGCCGCGCAAAACCCGCCGATCCCGCCTTGCGCGTCTGGCGGAAGGCGCTCACTTATCTGCGGCGGAAAAAGGGCGTCACCGCGCCAGACTGGGAAACGCCGCTGGCGCTGGCGCAACGCCTGCGCTCCCCCGCCCTCCTGCATCTCGCCCAACTCGTCTGCGACGCCCGCTATGCAGGACAGCCGCCCAAAATCTCAAGCCTGCGGCAAGCCCTGAAGGCGCTCAAACAAAGCGAAAACGCGGGCGGCGGCACGCCGCCCGCGAAAAACAGAAGCAAACGCCCTCCAGATTACTTGGCGTAAATCTGGTCAAAAGTGCCGCCTTCGGAAAAATGCGTTTTTTGCGCCGCTGCCCAGCCGCCGAAATCCTTGTCAATGGTAAAGAGTTTCAGCTTGACAAACTGTTTGGAATATTTTTGCGCGACCTTGGCGTCGGTGGGGCGATAAAAATTACGCGCGGCGATTTCCTGGCCTTCGGGGGAATACAGGTAATTCAGGTATTCCGTCGCCAGCGCGCGGGTGCCGTGTTTGTCGACCACCTTATCCACCACCGCCACGGGCGGTTCCGCGAGAATGGAAACGGAAGGCGTGACGATATCGAATTTATCCGGGCCGAGTTCCTTGATCGACAGATAGGCCTCGTTTTCCCAGGCGATCAGCACGTCGCCGATGCCGCGCTCCACGAAGCTTATGGTCGAGCCGCGCGCGCCGGTATCCAGCACTTTCACGTTGGCAAAGAGCTTTTTGACGAATTCCTTCGCCGTGGCGTCAGAACCGCCGGGCAACTGCCGGGCATAACCCCAGGCCGCCAGATAATTCCAGCGCGCGCCGCCAGAAGTCTTGGGGTTGGGCGTGATGACGCCGACGCCGGGACGGATGAGATCGCCCCAATCCTTGATGTTCTTGGGATTGCCCTTTCTGACCAGCAGCACGATGGTGGAGGTGTAGGGCGAGGCGTTCAGCGGCAGCTTTTTCTGCCAATCCTTCGCCAGAATGCCGGCTGCGGCAACTTCGTCGATGTCATAGGCCAGCGCCAGCGTGAGCACGTCGGCTTCCAGACCGTCGATGACCGTGCGCGCCTGCTTGCCGGAACCGCCGTGCGCGACCTTCAGAACCAGGTCGGCGCCGCTTTTCTGCTTCCAGTACTTCTGGAAGGAAGCGTTGAATTCCTTGTACAACTCGCGAGTCGGATCGTAGGAGACATTCAGCAAGGTAACTTCGGCGGCAAGGGCGCCGCCCGCCAGCAACAGCCCCAATGTGACGCCCGAAAACACATGACGCAAAAAAGAGAGTTTCATGATTTTTTCCCTTCATGGAAGTTGAGACGAGACCATATTACAAACTACCAACGAAAATGAAACGATCTTCTGGTTATTCATATATAGAAACACTGAATAAGCGCCGGAACTATCCCGCGCCGGATGTTCTTTCCGTTTTCTCGCGCGTCGAAGCGCCCTCCCCCTTTGCCGATGTGCCGGAATTCTCCGGGAATGCGGCGGATATGATATTTTTCGCCCTTGGCGCGATTTTGCGCGCACGCTTTTCCATACATTCCATGACCGCCCGTTTTTTTCTGCCCCTCCTGATCCTCGTCTTCATGAGCGCCGCGCGCGCCGAAAAACCACACGCCGAAAAACTTTCCGCGCGCCCGGAAGCACGCGCTTTCGTCGAGCAAATGCAGGCGCTGCACGGCTTTGACGCGGAAGAACTCCTGAAACGCCTCGACCGGCTGACGCCCAACGATCGCGTCCTGAAACTCATCGCGCCGCCCGCCTCGCCCACGCAGCGCTCCTGGCGGCGCTATCGCAACCGCTTTCTCGACGCCCGGCGCATCGAGGACGGCCTGGCTTTCTGGCAGGAAAACGCCGTTCCGCTCGCGCAGGCTAGAATCATTTACGGCGTGCCGGAAGAAATCATGGTCGCCATCATCGGCATCGAAACCCTCTATGGCCGCAATACCGGCAGCTTCAACACCTTTGCCGCGCTCGCCACGCTCGCTTTTCTCGAACCCAGACGCGCCGAATACTTTTTGCAGGAACTTGAACAACTGCTCCTGCTCGCCCGCGAGCAGGAACGCGATCCGGAAAGCTACACCGGTTCCTACGCCGGCGCGCTGGGTCTGCCGCAATTCATGCCCGGCAGCCTGCGCCGCTACGCGGTGAATTTCGATCAGGACGACTTCATCGACCTGTCCGCCAGCACGGCGGACGCCATCGGGAGCGTTGCCCACTTTCTCGCCCAGCACGGCTGGCAGGAGAACGCGCCGATCGCCCTGCCCGTCGAGGCCGCCCAGGTCACGCCCCGGCTTTTGCAAGAGTGGATGGATGCCGGCATACGCCCCAGCCTCAACCCCACCGTCCTCTTCGAGGCGGGACTCAAACCCGCCCCCGTCCCCGAAATGCCGGATGCGCCCACCCCCGAAATGCCGGATGCGCCCGTCACCTTCGTCGATCTCGTCACGCCAGACGCGCCCACCGAATACTGGCTGGGGCATGAAAATTTTTACGTCATCACCCGCTACAACCGTTCCAGCTTCTACGCCATGGCCGTGCATCAACTCGCGGAGGCGCTGGCGCGGCGCCGCCGTCATGAACCCTGAGCGCCCCATATGAACGTCGCCATCATCGGCGGCGGCTGGGCAGGCATTGCCGCCGCCGTCACGCTTGCCGGGAAAGCCGACGTCACGCTCTTTGAGGCGGGACGGACGCTGGGCGGGCGGGCGCGTAAAATCACCCGCGTCAACACGCGCGGCGCGGCGCTGGACAACGGCCAGCACATCCTGCTTGGCGCGTACCGCGAAACCCTGGCGCTGATGCGAACCATCGGCGCCGCGCCAGAAACGCGGTTGCGTCGCCTGCCCTTGCGGATACAGGACGCCAGCGGTTTTCGCCTGGCCTTGCCGCGCCTGCCGCATCCCTTCAACCTGCTTTTCGGATTTCTGGGCGCGCGCAACACGGGCATGGGCGAAAAACTGGCAACCGCCCGCTGGATGCGCGCGCTAAAAGCGCGGCGGTTTGCCGTGCCGCCGGAAGCCGACAGCAGCGTCCAGGAATGGCTCGACGCCGCCGGGCAAAACGGCGTGTTGCGCCGTCATCTATGGGAACCGCTCTGTCTCGCCGCCCTCAACACGCCCGCCGAACGCGCCTCCGCGCGCGTGTTCGCGCGCGTGTTGCAAGAAAGCCTGGGCAATTCCGCGCCCGGCGCAACCGACCTGTTGTTGCCGCGCGTCTCTCTCTCCGACCTTCTGCCGGAACCCGCCCGTTACTGGCTCGAACAGCGCGGCGCGACCATCAGGATGCGGGAACGCGTCCGCGCGCTCCGCCCTCTGGATGGCCGCTGGCAAGTCGCCAGCGAACGCGGCCTGGAAAAGACTTTCGACAAACTCATTCTCGCCGTTGCGCCCTGGCATCTGCCGCCGCTTCTGGCCGCGCTGCCGCGCGCCGATTTTCCCGCCCCGCCGCAGGCCGCCGAACCCATTGTCACGCTGTATCTCGATTATCCGCCGCGCCGCGCCGCGCTGCCTTACCCATTGCTGGCGCTGTCCGGCAAGCATGGCGGCTGGCTTGTGGAGCGTGAACAGGGCGCGCTGGCCATCGCGCTTTCCGGGCGCGGCGCCTGGGAAGAGTTGACGGACGAAGCCCTGGCGACGGCATTGCACAACGACATCGCCCGCTATTTTCCCCGCCTCGCCGCACTGCCGCCGTATCAGGTCATCCGGGAAAAACGCGCCACCTTTTCCTGCCGTCCCCGCCTCCCTCGCTGCCCGCAGGAAACGCCCTGGCCCGGTCTCTTCATCGCGGGCGACCACAACCTCCCCGATTACCCCGCCACGCTGGAGAGCGCGGTGAGAAGCGGCCAGAACAGCGCCCGCTCCTGCCTGGACGCCCGCGCCAACCCGACGCCGACGCCCCCAACCTGACCGTCCTCACCGTCAGAAGCGAGTTTTCCCTCATGCACAAGATCGCCAGTCCGTCCGACACGTTTTCGCAGCACACGCCCATGATGCGGCAATACCTGCAACTGAAGCGGCAGCATCCCGACACGTTGCTGTTTTATCGCATGGGCGATTTTTACGAGATGTTCCACGACGACGCGGAAAAGGCGGCGCGTCTGCTGGACATCACGCTGACGACGCGCGGACAGTCGGCGGGACAACCCATCAAGATGGCGGGCATTCCTTATCACGCGCTGGAAACCTACCTTGCCCGCCTCGTCAAGATGGGCGAATCGGTCGTGATTTGCGAACAGGTGGGCGACCCGGACGGCAAGGGGCCGATGCAGCGGCAAGTGTCGCGCATCATCACGCCGGGCACGCTCATCGACGCCGATCTGCTGGAAGAGCGCAAGGACACGCTGCTTCTGTCCCTGACGCAACAGCGGCAGCGCATGGGATTGGCCTGGATCAATCTGGCGAGCGGCGACTTCACGCTCACGGAAATCGCCGCCCCGCATTTGCCCGCCACGCTGGAACGCATTCGCCCGGCGGAGATCCTGCTGCCGGAATCGCTGGACATCGCCCTGCCCGCGAATTGGATCGCGCAGACCCGGCGCCCTGAATGGCATTTCGCCGTCGACGCGGCGCGCCGCCTTCTGTGCGCGCATTTTCAGGTGCGCTCGCTTGCCGCCTTTGGCGCGGAGACGCTGGAACTCTCCGTCGCTGCCGCAGGCGCGCTTTTGCAGTATGCGCAATCCACCCAGGCAAGCGCCCTGCCGCACGTGCAAGGCTTGCGCGTGGAAGAAGAAAGCATTTATCTGGGATTGGATCTGGCGACCCGGCGCAACCTCGAACTCACGGAAACACTGCGCGGCGAAGCCAGCCCCACCCTTTTTTCCCTCATCGACCGCTGCGTCACCAGCATGGGCGCGCGCTGCCTGCGCCACAACCTGCATCATCCGCTTCGGGACGTTCGCATCCCCGCCGCCCGGCAGGAAGCGGTGGCGGAACTGCTGGCGGCGCGGCGCGTCGACGGGTTGCGCCAGCGCCTGAAGCGTCAGGCGGACATCGAGCGCATCAGCGGGCGCATCGCCTTGCAGAACGCCCGTCCGCGCGACCTTTCCGCCCTGCGCGACTCGCTCCTGGGATTGCCGGAACTGGCGGCGCAACTTGCCTTCGCGGCAGACGGCATACCGTCGGAAGACGGCCTGCTCACGCAACTCGCCGCCGACCTCTTCGCCCCCCAAGCCGCACTGGACCTGCTCATCGCCGCCATTGCCGAAGAACCTGCCGCGCTGTTGCGCGACGGCGGCGTCATCGCGCCAGGGTTCGACGCCGAACTCGACGAACTGCGCGCCATCAACGACAACTGCGGCGCGTTTCTCATGGAACTGGAAGGACGCGAACGGGAACGCAGCGGCATCGCCAACCTGAAAGTCGAATTCAACAGGGTGCACGGCTTTTACATCGAAGTCACCCACGCGCACGTAAACAAGATTCCTGGCGATTACCGCCGTCAGCAAACCCTGAAAAACGCGGAACGCTACACTACGCCGGAACTGAAAGCCTTCGAGGACAAGGCGCTTTCCGCGCAGGAGCGCAGCCTGGCGCGTGAAAAAGCCTTGTTTGAAGGCGCGCTCGCCGACTTGCAGACGCATGTCGCCGACTTGCAGCGCATCGCCCGCGCCATTGCCCAGCTCGACATGCTGGCCGCTTTCGCGGAGACGGCGGAACGGCGCGACTGGCGGCGTCCTGAATTTTCCGCGCGCCCCGGCCTCCTGATCGAAGGCGGACGGCATCCGGTGGTGGAAGGCGAAATGACGGACGGCGGCGAAACCTTCATCGCCAACGATCTGAATCTCTCGGAAACGCGGCGGCTGCTGATCATCACCGGCCCCAACATGGGCGGCAAATCCACCTACATGCGCCAGAGCGCGCTGATTGCGCTGCTCGCGCACATCGGCAGCTTCGTCCCCGCGCGAAAGGCGGTGCTGGGGCCGCTGGATCGCATTTTTACCCGCATCGGCGCTTCCGACGATCTGGCTTCGGGACGCTCCACCTTCATGGTGGAAATGACCGAAGCCGCCGCCATTCTGCATCAGGCAACGCCCAACAGCCTGGTGCTGATGGATGAAATCGGGCGCGGCACCTCCACCTTCGACGGCCTTGCCCTGGCCTTCGCCATCTGCCGCGCCCTGCTGGAAAAAAACAGGAGCTTCACGCTTTTTGCCACGCATTACTTTGAGCTGACGCGACTGACGGAAGATTATCCCGCGCTTGCCAACGTGCATCTGGACGCCATCGAGCATGGCGAGCGCATCGTCTTCCTGCACGCGCTGGAGGAAGGCCCCGCCAGCCAGAGCTACGGCATCCAGGTCGCCGCGCTTGCCGGAATGCCCGCCGCCGTGGTGCGCGCCGCCAAAAAGGAACTCAGGAAACTGGAAGAAAAAGCCGCCGACGACGCCCTGCAACCCGACCTTTTTTCCAGCCAGCCGCGCCGCGTCCCCAGCGCGCCGGAAACAGAACCGCATCCGGCGCTGGATTACCTCGCCGCGCTGAAACCGGATGACCTCACCCCCAAGGAGGCGCTGGACGCGCTTTACGCGCTGAAGAATTTTTTATTGGCGCCGCAGGAGGCGAACTGAAAAACGCCCGTCCCGAAAGGAGACGGCATTCAGGCCGCGCAGGGCGGCGGCTGCGGGGCGTCATGGCTTTATCGAAATAGGCAAGATTTCATGCGCCGCTCCTGAACTTTCCTCTCTTCCGTCCGTCCTCTGTCCTCCGTCTTCTGAACCTCTGTCTTCCGTCCAAAGCGGTATAATTCCGCGCATGATTCGCTCAGGGCATCCGTCATGACCCGCAAGAAACTCCCCATCGGCATCCAGACCTTCCGCGAAATCCGCGAGGATAATTGCTATTACGTCGATAAAACTGCCTTCGCCCTCTCCATGATCCGGGAAGGCAAGGCGTATTTCCTCTCCCGCCCGCGCCGGTTTGGGAAAAGCCTCTTTCTCGACACGCTCGCGGAACTCTTTGCGGGCAACGAGCCGCTGTTCCGGGGGTTGCATTGCCACGACAAGTGGGATTGGACGACGAAATATCCGGTCATTCGCGTCAGTTTTGGCGCGGGCATTTCGGGCGGGCGGGCGGAAGAACTGGCCGTGCGCATCCGCGAGCTTCTCAAGCAAAACGCGCGGCG